>CAYWVS010000039.1:0-26208 GCA_964461765.1 uncultured Anaerovorax sp. | reverse complement strand
CCACATCTGCAAAATGATCAAACCCCAGAATATTGGTACAAATTGTCTTAACTGCACCACCATAAAGATCAATAGCCGCTTCCAATCCTTCGGAAGGGGATTCCTTTATTTTCAAAATCAAATAATCGTCATGGATGTTTTTTTCGTTCATTTTTATCTCCTTTCTAAAGTTTGTTGAAATGCATTTCTATCTACCTATTCGTAATGTTTTTCAAAATCACTCAAATATTTTTATTTTAATTTAACAAGAATTAAACTGTTTTACGATCTAACCTAACGGTAATGATATATTAGCACATTTTTATAATAACTATTCTATTTATATAACTTAATTAGTTAGATTACAAGGTATACTCTTTGATATATGGAGATTCAATGCCGTAAGTTATACCCATCTTAAACTATATTGAAAAATCTTACGGTTCTCTAAAATCTAATCCGGGAATATATAAGTGCTTGTAATGAAAATTAGCACTAAAAATAGGGCAAAAACACATCAATGATTTTTATCATGACGGATTTTCACCCTAAAGAATTTTTGCCTATGAGCTTTTAATATGATTAACTCAGTTTGAGGAACCACATTAAAGTTATGACTTTATACAATAAAATTTTTATAATGGTTGCTAGACATAAATTGAAGAACGGTAGGCATGTGCTCTTCCAGCAAGCTATAGTTGTCATTTAATATTTTTCTAGCTTCCCATAAGCACTGGTAATGATCATCGTAACAATATCTTTCGTTATGATAAGTCTCTTCACATGCTTTAAAGACCTCGCAACCCTGGAATGGATTGGCTGTTCCTAAATACAAATCATTGCAGGAATCCACAAAGAGCATTCTTCCTCCGTAGTTGTTGGGGTTGTAAAGCCCATTTAAGAATACAGAAGAAAAATGAGCCCCATCACGGGATACATATAAATCAAAACCTATGGGATATCGAATTGCCCTCAAGATTTCTACAACAGCTTTATATATTTCTATCAAAGCATTTGTAATTGCGGTACCGATCAATTGATATAAGGCTTCCCTGTTTGCCAAAAGTACTGTGAGGATGACCTGCATGTTGCTTGAATCATCAAAGGTACTTACGTACAATCTGCCTTTATACTCCTGTATTTGCCATGCATATACATTAAAGGGATTGTTAAATCCGGAACCCAAGCCCGAAATGCTTCGCTGCCTCTGCAGATTGGGATTGGCGGAGGTCAGGAATGGAATTCCTCCTACTACTAGCTCCCAGCGATCCTTTTTATCGATGCGAATAATGTCACATCCTCTGGGAATCAGCCAGGATAATGGTAATTGCTTCGTACCGCTTACATAGAGCCAATCCTTAAATACTCCAATACTCAGGGTATATTTATTTGCCGGATCCCCAAAGCCTTTGTCAACAATGAGCGTCCAGTCGTTTAATTTAGGTTCCGGTCCGTTTGTTCTCCAAACGGCAGCGCCCTCCGAACTACTGGTAGCAACGTAAATTTTGTCATTAAAAACTTCCATGTTACTGATGGCACCCTGTGGGTTTCTGCTTGGGTCAAATCCCGGTTCATTGGGGTTGATCTCAAGCTCCCAAGGAATAAATTCAGGATCTTGGCTACTGTATAAAAAAGGAACGGTATTTGGGTTTTGCTCATCCACTGTGGCAACATATAGTTTCCCTCTGTGGGTTATCATTGCCCTCGAAGAAGTTCCCGCCAAATTTCCCGGTACAGGGAACCAGTTTACACCATTGGTAGTCTTTAAGATTTCCACACTGCTACCATAGCTTGCAGCGAATAAGCAAGGACTACCCCCGAATGGAGTATGTTGAATCATAAATCTGAATCCCGTCATTCCTGATCCCTGGGGCGACTTATAAACGCGTTCCCAATAAAGGTTTCCATTTTTGGAATACCGCCAAATTTCCGGTAAATTATCTATGGGATCTGCATTGATTAAATCAGGAAGCTTAGTTCCCGGCTCAATGGTCTTAATAATATTGATGAGTATATTTCTTCCTGTGCCTACGTAAATAAAGTCATCCAGTTCATTCATGGACCAAGCGTAATTATTTTGCCGTCCATTATTTAAATCATTATCGTCAAACCCGTTAATTGGGGTTAAATTTGTAAATTGCAAGATTATATCCTCCTTAATTAGATGAAATCTACTGTTATTATATTCCAATAAAAGGAGTATGGTGAGTTTTCATCATACATATCTTGCCAAATTTTTATTTTACAGTATACTTTAAAATACAGCTCACAGGTTATGGCTATTTATATCGTTTCCCTATACTTTAAAATACAGCTCACAGGTTATCACACCCAAGAGCTGTCTTTTTTCTACCGTTTGCTATTATTAAATTTTGAATTTAAAAGCAGAAGACAGATGTTATCTGGTATCCGTCTACTGCCTTGATTTTATGGTTAATTCATGTTTAGTTTCTAATTTTCTTAGTTACCCGGGGCGTTAACTACAGTAGGTTTAATCGTAACGTCCTGTTCCGGCATTGTAAATTTAATATGTGCAAAGTTAATGCTTGTTGGAATGATAGATCTAGTCACTACTGTTGTAGGTATAAAGGTAATCCCTGTAGTACGTTTTGTGTCGTTCCCAAAAAGATCTAAGTAAACCGTTTCACCCGGCTTAAAATATAGGTTTTCATTGTCGTTGCTATCTGCCCAAACACGGATCCAGTAAAAATCCCCCTTTGAAAACCCTGCCGATGTGTCAAAGTGATACGTATACCTGTCGGACTCGTAAACGTAAAACTTCACACTGTCGCTGTAAACAACAGTACCATCTGCGTCAGTATAATTAGCGGTAACCCTTAGAAGTGTTCCGTCCGGCACATCCGAAGTAGTGGTAAGCAGACCCGCTGAATCTATGCTGACCATACCCGTCAAATCTACAGGCGTACTTGCACAAGCACTGGCTTCTAAAGAAACATTTTCATTACTAAAGTCGTTAAATCCTTCAATTTCCCAATCAAGCATCAGATTAGGTTCTACGGAATTGCCGTTTGCATACACTGTAAACCCAAAGTTTTCCCCACCCTTTAGGTAAAACCCTGGACTATTCAAATTAAGCTCTATGTCCTCAAGCTCTAATCCAACGGCTAAGTTTTGATCAGGCATGGTGAAGCTACAGGATCCGCCTTTGGTATTGTCATACATAATAAAGTTTGCGGGGATAATAGGAACATTTGTTCGGGCATCCTTTATTATAATCTCTTTAACCCTCTTGCCAGCCGGAAGTTCTTTAAAAAGAATATAGGCTTTATCGCCTTGCCCTAAGGGAAATGGAGCTTGGAATATCATTGCAACATCCTCTGGTATCCCCGGTTCCCAAAAAACATAAAGGCTGTCAACATTGGGGTTATTCCCAGAATCTTGCAACTCAACCTTAATAACGGCATCAAAATCCGGCATTTCCCCAACATAAATGTCACCGAAGCCACCTTTACACTTTGCTGTAGTGCTTGAATCTCCAACCTTTTCAAGGAAGGTTTCAAAATATTTACCCTGCGGTGCTGTACCTGTAACCATATATTCATAGGTACTACCCGGCTTCATGGAAGCCGCAGTAATAATCGTTACTGCAAAACCCGCTGGAAGGTTACGATCTACGGAGAGGGTGTATGTGGATTTAGATTGATTTCCTCCGCCGTCATTTCCGCTGCCTGAGCCGCCGCCGCCACTTGATGTGGTACCTTTAACGCTACCGTTTCCGGTGCTGTTAATGGTCACCGTTGAGCCTCCCGCAACTGCCGTACCACCTGCGGTGACCCCTGTAACGCCCGGAGCCACTTCAACCTTGGTGTTGGGTGTTGTAATGGCAATGTTATTCGCTTCTGCCTTAACAACTGCAATGACTCCTGTGCCTGAAATAGTGGCACCTTGACCTTGTACGATAACGTTGGATATTTTAGCCGTAGATTCCGTGGTAATGGCTGTATGGGAAGCCTCCGCTGTGACTGTGACTGTCCCAACGGTTCCTGCCATAACAAGTTGAGTTTTTGGTGCTTTCACCTCAAGGGTTTTAACTTCAGATTCCTTGTCAAGGGTGAAGCTTGCACCCTTGCTTTCCACGTTCACCTTTGTAATCTTTGCACCCACAAGTGAAACTGCTGCATCACCCCTCACATCAAGACGTGAAAATGTGCCGGAGATGTTAATTGTACCGTTTTCGCTGACGACCACATCAACCTTTGCATTACCTGTGATCTTGATGAAAATGGCACCGTCATCGGTCTTTGAAACAATCACCTTGCCGAGTTTGGAATCTCCTTTGATATGTATGGAGTTTGCACCACCCCCTCGGATAATTGTATCGCCGGCTACAGTTACACCATCCAAAGTCACATCACCTTCCCCTACTCCTTCGGCGATGATTAAACTGCCCTTGATGGTCATGTCCTTCAGTACTGCACCACTGCGGTTTACAATAACATTACCCTCTGCCGTACCTGTTTGTTCCTCTGTGGTATTCACAACACAAGTTATGGCATTGTCTAACATTTTCACAACGGAAGCACGGTTTATGTCCTTTTGAGGTTCAAATTTGTTTTCACCAACCCCACCGAAAAAACCTGCGGCAGTGGCAGCTTTTACATAACCTTTCGCCCAACTTGCAATCAACTCATCGTCAGCGTAATTGGTAACGCCGTCCATAGGCTCTATGCCGAACACTCGGCACATGACCACAGCCGTTTGCTCACGGGAAATATTGTCCCTAGGGGTAATTTTACCGTTGGAACCCACAAAGATTCCGGCGGCAGTGGCTCGCAGCATAACATCCTTATACCATTCCTGCCCCAGATCCGTAAACGTGTTGGATCCTTTTGTTTTGTAACCCATAATTTTGTCCATTACCGTTGCAAACTCTGCACGGGTCATGGGTACATTGGGGTGAAAAGTTCCGCTACTGCCTTGAAAAATGTCTAAATCGCTCCATTTTTCAATCTCGGCATTTGCCCAGTGATTTGCCGTATCTTGGTAATTTACGGCAAATGCATTAGCCGGCAACAGTGTAAGCACCATTGTCAGTGTGAGAGCCATGGCTAAAATTCTCTTTTTCATCTTGTCCTCCTAAGTAATTTGTTACTCCGGTATCTGAAAGTCTTAGGCATCCGTAAGTCTTAGGAACCTGATAGTCGTAGCCAAATACCGTAGCAAAAGCGTCAGCTTTACTTTCTTTAATCGAAGTAAAAGCAATAAACATATATTTAATATATTAGAAAATGAAAGCTTTTGTTTCAAGTCCGAAATATGGACTAAACTAATGCAAAATTCGTACTTGAAATTTGATAGATATTTGTTATAATATATGGCTATAGAAATCAAGGTTAGGAGGTGTGTTATGTATCCCCTGCAGATTGCCGTTTGTGACGATTCTTCTCTTGATGCCAAATTACTGATTGATTGTATGGAAAAAACTTCTTTTTTCATAAAGTATGACTACTTTGAAAGCGGCGAAGCGTTACTTGCAAAGTTTTATCCTACCAAATATGACTGTATCTTTATGGATATTTACATGAGTGGTATTGCCGGCATTCAGATAGTGGAAGAAATACGCAGAATAGATGAAAATATTTTAGTTGCCTTTACCACCACAAGCCCTGACCATGCATTGGAAAGTTATCGATTAGGAGTTGCCAAATACATAGAAAAACCCGTTACTGCAAAAGCAGTCAATGATACCTTAGAACTTGCACTGTCCAAGAGAAAAGCCCTTATGGCACTGCCATTTATGATAGACAGGCAAAAAGAGCTCATTGCCTTAGACAACATTATGTTTTTCGAGCAAAAGGAACATATGGTTATGATTAATATGGTAGATGGTTCGTCCTTAACCGCTTGGCATATCAAACTTAGTGAATTAAAAAATAAATTACCCAGTCCTCCATTTTTACATTGCCATCATAGTTTTATCGTAAATTTTAAATTCGTTAAATGCCTCGATAAAGAATTACAAGTTTTTCGAATGAAAAATGGAAAATCAGTACATATCCGTAGAGAAGATTTCAAGAATTCCAAGAACGCCTTTAATCATTACTTATTTGAAACAGCTAGAGGGCAATTGAATGAAGATTAGCAAAATATTTGAAATAGTATTAATAATTTTATTTATCATTGTGACTGTTCCTCTGGTTATAGGAACAATAAAACAAAATCATTCTGTATCTACCGAAGATAAATCCGTCAAGGTTCTTTCAAACTGCACTTATAAGATTGATGGACAAATTGAAAGTGTTACCTTGCCACATAACTTCAAAAACTTACCCCACCGGAAAAATGTAACCATTTATGCAGAGTTTACCCCAAATAAAAAAGATCGCCTTTATGTGAAGACTGTCTATTCACCACTGAAATTATATATCAATGACCAACTTGCTTACCAGTGTGGTCAGGACGGCAGCTTCCCATCTTTTTTGCTAGATCCACCCACAATGCTTGCTGTTATTCCCCTGCCGGATACAGAAGATGTAATTCAGCTGCGGCTTGAATATTGGTCCCCCACACAACGCGATACTCTCACCGTTCACCCTGTTTTAGTGGCAGAGGAATCTGCATTAACGGCCAGAGTGTTCAAGAAGAATATATTCTCTCTATTGTTTTCTCTTATCTTAATTTTTATGGGCATCGGTATGACATTGCTTTCCCTTATCTTCGTTCCTTCGGAAAAAGCCATCCTTTCATTTCTTTGGCTAGGTTTATTTGCATTAGCTACAGGCATTTGGGTATTCGGGGAAACAAACCTCACAGCCTTTTTTATACCGTATCCTTCACTGTTATATCTGATGGCATTTTCAGGTCTCTTTACCCTTACCATTCCTTTGCTGAAGTTTGTTATGGTAACCCTAAATGTAAACCACAAGCTACCTCTACTGTTAATGCTGTGGGTAAACGCAATCTCTGCCATCATCGCACTTTTCTTACAACTTGCAGGTATTATGGGACTTTCACGGAGTATGTATTTTTTTCATAGGCTAATCCCCCTTACTATGGTGATTTTAGCCGGTTATATTATTTGGGAGAGTCTGCGGTATAATAATAGGATGGCCAAGCGTTTTATCCTGCCTATGCTTACCCTTGTGTGTTTCACTCTGCTTGAGGTTTTAAATTATCAGATGCGTTTTACTAATATTATGTCATTGTTCTTCCAATTCGGGGTGTTGCTATTCGTTCTGATGTTGGGATTTATTGGCAGTATATTCATTCGTAATGCACTCCACATGACTAGTGAAAAGATGCGCTTGGAGTATGAAGTTAAGCTTATGGGTCATCAGCTTGACACTCAACGTGTCCAATATGAGTCTCTTACCCAAAATGCCGAAGCAGTCAAAGCCCAGCGGCACGATTTACGGCATCAACTTGCAGTTATTAAGCATTACAATAATGAAAAAGAAAATAAAAAGTTAAATGATTACCTGGATGAGCTTTTAGCAAAAATACCCATGGATAAGGACATTGTTTTCTGTGAAAATAGTGCGGTGAATGCAGTTGTATTTTACTACATCTCTATGGCAAAAGCAGAAGGAATTGAAGTATCCGTAAAGCTGGCAGTACCCAAGGATTGCCGACGAGTGCAAGACAGCGACCTGTGCATCATCCTAGGCAACTTTTTGGAAAATGCCCTTGAGGCTTGCAGACGTATGAAGCATGGGCAACAGTTTATTAAACTGGTCAGCCGGGTTCAATATAATATCTTAACCTTTGTGATGGACAACAGCTTTAACGGACTATATCAAGAGCAGGACGGTATTTTCCTTTCCCAAAAAACCGGTAAGTTAGGTACGGGATTATCCTCCGTTAAAGCAGTTGCCGAAAAGTATGGTGGTGAAGTTCTTTTTCAAGTAAACGATGATATATTTAAGTCATCGGTTTATGTGGAAATGGGTAATGAAGGATACTAAAATTGAAACATAACCGGACTTAAACTGTCTGCATTGTATAATACCACCACCACGTCAGGTCTTGCATCATTGATGTAATCCACTACAGACTCTGAAAAATACCGCAAATCTATTGCTTGCAGTTCCTGTACACCCAGTGAAAGAAACGAATAGACCGGGACAGCAAAGGAATCTTTTATCATAACAACTTTTCCCCCCTGTACATTATTGCCAACGTCTCCAAAATTCTGAAATAGATTTCGATATATAAGGATAGTTGAAGTTTTCAAAAAATTGAAACCCAAACATCTTTCCAAGGCCTATGGCCATGTCGGAATAACCGGAAAAATCAAAATAAATTTGCAAGGTGTAAGCAATGGCACCCATCCATGCAAATGCTACGGACAATTCCTCCTTTGGCTGCAAAAAGGCTACATTGGCAACCACAGCCATATTGTTTGCAATTAATATCTTCTTTGAAAACCCTAAGATAAAGCGGCAAATTCCTTCCGAAAAGCACTGAAAGCTCTCCTTCCTATGCAAAATTTGATCAGAAATGGTGCTATATCTCACAATGGGACCTGCCACCAGCTGGGGAAAAAAGCTAATGTAAAGACCTACATTTAAAAGATTTTTTTGAATGCTCCCAGTATTTCGATAAACATCTACTACATAAGAAATGGCTTGAAAGGTAAAAAATGAAATGCCTATGGGTAACAATATATGGGGAATAACAAAATTCAATTTTATTAATGCATTTAGATTTTCTAAGGTAAAAGACAAATACTTAAAGATAAAAATAATGGTTAAATTAAAAGAAACCATCACAGTCAAAATCACTGTTGCAAAGGTTTTGTTCTGCCTGTGTTTGTCTACTAATAGAGCAAAATAATAATTTCCTATAATGGAACCTATCATGATTAAAACAAACCAAGGTTCACCCCATGCGTAAAAAAACAAGCTGGCAAGCAATAAAAATATATTTTGTAAAAAACGATTATTTCGTAAAGGTACGTAGTATATTAAAATCGTAAGGGGTAGAAAAAGTGTAATAAATACCAATGATGAAAATAACATAATTAACTCCAATCAAAAGTTGCTTTATTCTATCATAATTTGGATTTTCCTTATTCTATCAGTGTTTATTTCAAAGTTAAAAAACAAAGTGTTCTATAACTATAGAATAATATACCCTTATTCTATAGTTATAGAACACTTTTGTCAATTACAATTGTATTACTTTTCTTGACCCCTACTTTACTTCGATACCATTCTACCTATATAAATTTCTCCGGTCTCTTTCACTTGACCCCTTTGAGAGTCGTATTTCATGGCAGAAACCTGATTATTACTATTCTTGGGTTGATAATACCCCAAACCAAGGCTGACTCCTTGAATTTCCGTAACTGTCTTATCTTTTAAATTAGCTACTAAAATTTTCTGTCCATCCCCTGTGAGCACCAATTGATCTTGAAGTAAACTAATGCCCCATTTTCCCATTTTGTAACTGTCCACTAAAGAATAGGGCAATTTCTCCTGTAGCAAATCCCACAGCGAAGCACTTTCACCTGTGGACAAATCACATACTGCAATATCCGCTCCGCTTTTAAACTCTTCTTTATATACGATATATTCAGAGTTTCCATATACGGAATAAGTAGAGCCCAATAAGCTTTCTACTGAAAATACCGCTCCCGTTTCCACCTTGTACGTGCAAACCAGAGTTGCTCCCGTGGAAGGATCCTGACAGCTATAAGCCACGAATCCATCCAAAACCGGGCTGTAGCTTTGGGTACCATCTGTATCAATCCTAGCCCTTTCAATACCTGTATCCCTATTAAAAACCACTAATTGAGAACCTTCATACCAAGTTAAGTATTGTGTGCTTCCCCACAATGTAGGCTCTTGCCCTTGCATCATTTCCTCTCTATAATAAATTAACTTCTGAGAGCGGTCTGCCAGATTCCATTGCCAAAGCTGTAAGTCATCCTTCATTTGTGCAAAATAGTATAGGATATCCTTTTCAATATAGATGTTACCTACGATTTGTCGTTCCTCATGAAGTGTCCAATCTTTAAAAATTTCACCACCCTCATCGGTAACAACTAAGTGATACACAGTCTCTTCACCCTGATTATCAGAAAGAACCCAATAAAGTTTTCCACTGTCGTAAGCATAATCCACTAAATCGTATTGATCCTCATAGGGAATAGGAATATCTAAAAATGAGGAATCTAATCTATGTCCTCGGGTGGTTTCTACCTCAGTCATTTTTCCTGTAATTGCTCCTATGGGATTTGCCATGCAACCTGTGAGCATAAATAGAGTGAGTGCCAAAGAAATTAACGGAATAGAAAAAGATTTTTCGGATACCTTTAATACGTGCTTGATGCGTTTAGAAATAGAGTGTTTTCCAAATCCCACAAAGGTTTCAACATTATTAAGATTCTTTTTAACAGCATATTTGTAAATAGCATTGGCATAATTACCTCTTTCCACATATCCCGCCACTGAAAGAACCTTTTCATCACACGCGATCTCCATATCCTGTATCAAGGTTTTTACAGCCACCCAAACGAAGGGGTTAAACCAATGAATACAAAGACAAACTCTAGCTAAAAGCTTAATGAAATTATCTTTTCTTTTAATATGGATTAACTCATGAGTTAATAGCAAGGAGGCACTGCCAATACATCCGGAATCTAACACTACCGTTGGTTTCAAAAATCCATAGACAAAAGTCTCCCCTTGATTTCCCAATTTAATGTGGATCTCCTGTTTGATCCCTATAGCCGATTTTAAGTTTTGTACAAGGGTGATAATGGAATCATCCGGTTCCTTCAGGGAATAATGCTTTTTAATGAAAAGCATTGTTTTAAAGTAAGATAATCCCGTAAAAATCAAGAAAAATAAGGTTCCCACAATCCACAAGTAAGTCATTAAATCTACAATTCTAAATTTCAGCATCAATAACTTTTGTTGCGTGGAATTCTCCGGTATAGGATCCCCTATTGTATGAGTTTCTCCAATAAAAGCATCATTTAATAGGTTACTGCCTTCTGGCATATTTCCCAATAAAGTGATATCCTCTGCCATTTGTTGTGCCCCAATTGTTTTTTCAACAAAGGTTCGGTAGACTATCTGTGAGGGAGCCTCCCTACCCTGAAAGAAAAAAGCTTCCTGGAAATGAATGGGAATGCATAAGCGCAATAAAATAAGCATCCATACAATAACAAAAGCAGAGCCTTTTACGAGTCCATACTTTTTTTGAAAGCATATTCGCAGAAGCAATACAATAGCTATCATAATAGATGCGGTAATGGATAGTCCTATGACGGTGGTAAAAATTTGCTGTAACACTCTAGTCACTCTCCTTTTGACACTACAACTTTACCATTTATCCTTAAATCTTATTTTTAATTTAGTTTTACTTTAGTTAATTAATTCCCAATTAGTTTTTTATTATCAAATAAATTCCTATATATACATTTACTCTTTGTTCAGTAAGTTCCGAATTTCCTCCAATTCTTTAGGGGAAATCATTTTATCATCTAAAAATGAAGAAAACATGGTAACGGCTGATCCTTTGTAAAAGCGTTCTAAAAGTGTCTTTGCCTGAGATTTTCCCACCTCTTCTCTGTGGATTCGAGGAATGCAAAGAAAACCCGGTTCAGTTCTCTCTATGGCCCCTTTTTCATGGAGATTTTTGAGAACCGTATAGGTGGTATTCTTTTTCCATCCATAGGTTTGTTCCATGTACTGAGCCACTTCTTTTGCAAGAGCTTGATTCCTTTCCCATAGAAAGCCCATTACCTTCATTTCAGAATCAGGCAATTTTATTTCTTCCAATGTTTTCTCCTTTCATTTATTGATATAAGTATAAGAGTTTCTCTTAATCTTAATGTGTAAATCCCATAGGAATATTGCTATCCTTACCCGGAGCATCCCTTAAGGTATGTTTTTCCAGATATTCGATGGCTTCCTTCATATCTCTCATGAGGGAATCGGCTAAAGCAACGGAAAAATCTGCACGAACTACGATACGCTGAATCAGAATATGCTTTAGGTTTTCCGGCAATGTATAAGCCGGAACCTGCCAGCCTTTCATGGCCAGTCGATCAGCCAATTCATACAAGGTCCATTTGTGCACATCCGGATCTTTCAAAGCATAGCAAACGATAGGAATTTCGGATGCATCGTTATAAATATTAAATATTCCAAAACTTTCTATTGTCTTTGCAAGGTGTTGGGCTGTATTCAACGTATGCCTTTGAATCATCTGCAAGCCTTCCAGTCCATATCTGAAAAATACATAATATTGACCAATAATCTGACTGCCTGATCTGGAAAAATTGATGGACATGGTAGGTTCTTCTCCGCCTAAATAGTTTACATAAAATACAAGCTTTTCCGGCACATACTTTTTATTTCTCCATAGTATCCAACCGATCCCAGGATAGACCAAACCATATTTATGCCCAGAGGTATTGATAGAGTGCACATTTTTCAGCGTAAAATCCCATTTAAGCCCCGGGTGGACAAAGGGTACGAACAAGCCACCGGAGGCGGCATCCACATGGATGCCGATCTTAATCCTTGCGATATTATTATGCTTTTCTACCAGATCATCCAGTTTTTTAATGTCGTCAAATTTTCCTGTATAGGTAATACCCAGAATTCCTATAATACCGATGGTATAATCGTCCACATAGTCCATTACGGTTTCTATATTCAGACTCATATGCTCTTCATCCATGGGAACCGTTCTCAATTCCACATCCCAATAGCAGCAGAATTTTTCCCAACAAACCTGATACCCCGAGGAAATCACAATATTGGGTTTCTGTGCATTTTTATCTAATCGTATCTCTGTGGCCTGCTCAGTCCATCTCATTTTCATTGCAAGCCCTCCCAACATACATGCTTCAGAGGAACCCACGGTTGATGTGCCCATGGCTTCTCCCTCTTCTGCATTCCAAAGATCTGCAATAATGTTGACACAGCGATTTTCCAGCTCCGTCATCTGAGGGTATTCAGACTTGTCGATGGCATTGATAGCCATAAACTCCCCCATGAGCTTTTCTGCTTCAGGCTCAACATAGGTTTGACAAAAGGTTGCAAGATTTTGACGTGCGTTCCCCTCATCTACCATTTCATCCTTGATGAGACGATAGGCAACTTCAGCAGAAACAGCATCTTTATTTAAGGAATCTTTAGGAAGGTGGATGTTTTCTTCAAAAATTTCTAAATGAGATGATTTTAGCTTTTCTTCACTTACGGTATTGTTATAAAGCATATTTACCTCCAATGATCTGACTGAAACCGCCTGAGCAAACTTTAACCTTTATTTTTTCTAAATTTTATAATATTTTTTGAGTTTTTTCAAGGCATTTATAAATTGAAATTAATGATATTATAAGATAACAGGGTCACAAGATATAAATAATAAAAATGGCTACAATATAATGTGTTAATCTACCAATGAAATGATATATATAGTATGTCGAGCTACGAATATTAATAATATTAGACTTTTGACCCCGGTATTATAAAAAAATAAAAATTGAATTGAAAATACTAAGCAAAATATTAAACATCAACTTATAACTGAATTTCTTAAAAATAATTCAATCCTAAATATTCTTTATGGATTGTTCAGTATCCTGTAATTTGCCAAATTTTTTAATCTAAATGTTTTAAAGATACAAAGTTACAATTTTCTTTGATATAATACTGACAAATCATTAAAAATACCATGGGACTAAAAAATGAAATCAAAGTACTATAAAACCAATCAATTGTATTATTTTTAACTAATATCCATGTGCTGAATCCCATTACTATTCCAATGCAAAATGCTACAATCCCCAAATTGCCAAACTTTTTATTTGATATCAGTCCCATAATAATTACTCCCGCAGGTGTAGCAAAGAAAATACCGCTAAAAATATCAATAGACAAAAGTGAAATATTTTCCAATGAAATTGCTATTAAACCGCAAAATAAACTAATCAAAATAGTAAATAAAAATCCAAATTTTATTTTTTTTTCGTCGATGAAAGGATTATTTATGATTGATGGACTTATTTCAATAATAGATAGGCCTAATATCCCCATAAAACAGTTGATTATAGTTGTCATTGCCACCGTTAAAATAGTGCAGGAAAAAATGATTTGAATGGGTAAAGGTAGTTTTACCGCAATAATTTCTTTAGCCAACACCTGTGTAAATCCTGAAAAGTTCTCTCCTGACACGTTAAAATAAAAACATAGGTAACCGAAAACAATGGATGAGATGATAACTATGGGAATCCACATTACCACCCCACCAAAAACAAATGAAGCGATTAGAGCTTTCTTATCCTTGCTAATATAACCTTTTAAGTAAAGACCCGGATCCATGGTGCTTTGGGCAAAGGCTATAATAATGGCGATAACTGCATATTTTACAGCTCCAATTGAAAAGATCTTTGAAATTTCTTCATAACTATTATTTTCATCTATGTAAATATTTTTAATATTTTCTAATGAGTTTGGTTCTTGATTATACAAAAAACTAACCACTAGGAAAAGAGTTGTAAGAATGCCCGTTAATATAAAAAAGAAATTAATAAAATCATTATAAAGAACGCCTTTCATTCCGGAAAATAATACAAACATCAAAGAGATTAAAATACAAATAAAGCTTATCTTCTTAAAGCTGACATCAAATATTCCGGAAAAAATAACACCAATGCCTACGGCTTGTTCTATGGCAATGTAAACAACCACCAAAATGGACGCACCCCAAAAAATCATTTGAGTTTCCGGAGAAAAACGAAATTTAATAAAATTAGTCATATAGATATGATCCGGCATAATCCTTCTTAAGATTAGCAATAATGGCAATAAGAAAATAAAACCTACCCCTGCACCAAAGGCATAGGCTAATCCTCCCGAAACCCCATATAAAAAAACTGCCTCCGCCGCACCTATAATAGAGGTAGCCCAAAGCCAAGTATTAAAAATGCTAGGGGCAATCAAGTTAAAAGGAACATTTCTTTTTAGCAAAATAAAATCATAAATTGAATGCTTATCTGTTCTTATATTTAAGCTTTTATAAATAGCAAATAATATTAACCCATAGCAAATTATTATTAAATATCCCATATATCCATTCATGCCGTCCACCATCAAGTTAGGGCTGAATTGCAACCAATACAGCCCTAATCTAACATTTTTATAAATATGTCTCAGGTCTAAGATCTTTAAAGAATGTATAGTAATCAACCCTTAACTGACGAGTTAAGGATAAATCTATTTCGGCGTAAATAACACCTTCCTTCTCTTCATCCAAAGCAGCAATCTCTCTCCCTAAGGGATCTATTATCTTACTATGTCCGAAAAAACCCAGCTCTTTGTCATCTCCAATTCTATTAGCCGCTACGAGATGTAAAGTATTATCAAAGGCTCTAGCTTTTGTAATCAAATCCCAATCATCAGAATATGGCTTTTCCCAATTAGTACAAACCACCAAAAGATCCACTCCTTGCTTTGCATAACTTCTGGCAACTTCAGGAAACGCAGTATCCCAGCATATGAAAATCCCTATCTTTCCGAATTCTGTCTCAAATACAGGGTAATCCTTCCCTGCCCTACACCATTGCCTTTCCGTATCAAAAGGGTGTACCTTTCGATAGCTTCCTAACACTTCTCCCTTTGAATTTATCATTGCAGATGAATTATATAAAACATCTGAGGTTAGTGCATCTCTTTCGGCAAAACCGTAAACTATGTTTGTTTCATATTTTTGAGCCAATGCCCTTAATGCTACCATGCTTTTACCATCAGGTAAGGTCTCCGCCATTTCCTGAAATTGAGTTTTCGTGCATTCATAACCCGTAGTGATCAGCTCAGGAAAAACGATTAAGTTCGTCTCAGGTCTTTCTCTCATAATTTCATCAACAAAGTTACACATTTTATCTAAATTTCTATTAAAATCACCTAAAATAGGTTGCATTTGTATGCAAGAAACATTTACTTTCATAACTTATCCTTTCATTTGTTATTTTGATATCAATTTTTTTAATTCAAATATAGCCGGTATTCCTATCATTAACACACCAAGGGTAAACCATCCGTATACGCCCCAAAAGTATGCACCTAAAAAAGTTTCACTAATCATTTTTAATCCTCCAATACTTCTACTTTATGATCTGGCATATAATTTTTTAATATAGTAAAATCAAATTCATATTTAGATAATAATGAGCCTAAAATTACAATTACGGCAGGTAAAAAAAGTGCTAGCATATTTCCCACAAACCAATTGATATCTGGATCAGGGATAACAAACCATGCGATTAATCCGGCAGCTAGGCCTGCAACCATTGAAAACAATGCTACAATAGGAGGCGTTTTTTTCCAGTACATTCCTGCAATAAAGGCACTTGTTGGTGCCGCAAAAATAATGCCACTAAAAATATCTAATTTCAATAAAGAAACACCTTCTAATAAAATTGCCGCTATGCCTACAAGGATTCCAAGCCCTATGGTTATTTTTTTTCCAAAACCCATCTGTTGCTTTTCACTGGCTGTTTTATTCACATATTTTTTATAAAAATCTACCGTAAACAAAGCCTGTGCCCCTGCTAAGCAGTTGCCTCCTGTGGTCATTCCGGCCATAAAAATCATGAGAACAAACATAATGCTTCCTAATCCACCACCATATATTAAATTTAGCATATACGGTGCAGCTTGTGAAGTCAAGTCGATTCCAGCACCTTCACCTACTCCCAATGCCAGCACTGAACATCCAAAGATATTTCCACTTAGGATTGGCACAGGTGCCCATGCAAATAAAGTACCAATTATATAAGCTTTTAAAAGTGATTTAGAACTAACTGTTGAAATAGCTTTTGAATAATAGCCTTGATCCAACAAAACTTGCCCCATGGCAATAACTACAGCTGTTATACCGTATCTTAATCCTGCTGCCGACGTCATAGAAAGGGCCTCAGGGTTATAATTAATATTATTAGGGTTTTGAACTACATCCATCAATCCATTATAAATTTGATTGATTCCCAAAGTCTTTAAGATCAAAGGTGCTGTAACTAAAAATATAATAGCAATGATAAAGAACTGAATAACATCATTAAAAATAGATCCTCTGAGTCCTGCCTTTGCTATGTAAACAGTTACGATTGCCACAGGAATAAATGCTCCTACAGCGTAAGGAATTCCAAAGATGGTATTAAACGCAATTCCAATACCCACACCTTGCTCTGTGAAAACATAAAGAACTACCCCAATTCCAAAAACAAAGAAAATTTTAGAAACTGTGCTTCCGTATCTTTGCTCTACAAATTCTGTAAAGGTAGTGGCTCTAGGCATGGTTTTTCTAAGATGTAAAACCAAGGGAATAAAAATAAAGAACGGGATGCATGCACCCCAAGAATAATTGAAGCCACCTGAAACGCCATACCACATTCCTGCTTCGGCAGCTCCCATTATAGTGGTGGTCCAAACCCATGAGACCATTACGCTGGCGGCAATTAAGGCATATGGGATACTTCTTCCTGCTGCCACAAAGTCGTCAACTCCCTCAATTGGAAAACGTTTAGATACCAATAGGGAGATACCTATAAAAATTAAAGCAAACACTCCCAATATGAGATATCCGTATAAACTGCTAATCATGTTTCATTTCCTCCTTTTGCTAAGCACATTTAAATATATTATTGTATATTATTATACAATAATATATTTAAATGTATTTTAAAACAAAAAAAGAACAATATCAAGTTATTTTAATGCTATTCTTAAAATTTTTTTATTTATGAGAATTTGACCAGTAATATGTGGACATTATGATTTCATCCAAAGGTTTTTCAAATTTTAATGAAACTATATAAGTTATTAAGTAGTTAATTGAAATTCCTAAAATAACATCTTGTGCTTCAATAAATCCCTTTATTAAAATTAGAATTACCGAATATAAAATCCCCACTGCCATTCCTGCCAATACACCTTCTGTATTTACTCTCTTTGAAAACCATCCACAAAAATAAGCAGGTATGGCTATCATTGTAGCGATACCAATCCCCGCAATCCACAGATAAACTATATCATCAAGATTTATTGCAAAGGCAAATCCTATGGCACCGGCAATGATTACTGCAGATCTCGTCCAAAAAATCAGTTCTTTATCCTTTGCTTCTTTGTTGATAAATCGCTTTACAATGTCATTTGAAAAAATTACTCCAGATGCCAACATAAAAGAGTCTGCGGAAGATAGAATGGCTGAAAATAAGGTTAAAAGAACAAAAGTAGATAGTGCAAGGTTTAATTTTTCAAAGATAAACCAATAAATAATATATTCCGGATTAGTGCCTGTAATACTGATCACTTTTTGAAAGACGCCAATATAAGCAGGAATTAACAGTAACATTAGAGTAATAGTTAAGGGTATTAAATATCCCCAAAATGCAGTCTTATCTGTTTTACAGGAATGAATTCGCTCCCAATCCCCCTGATCACCCATGAGAAAAAATGTACCAAATGCTATTAGAAATCCAAGTTTATCTACTCCAAATTGCCATTTCCCTACTATTTTTAAATTATCCTCTAATCCTAAGGTTTGATAAAATTCCCAAATGGATGTAATTCCCCCGCTTATTTTCAAGGTTAAATATAAAAGGATTAATAAACCAACTATCTGGAGAAAACCTTGAAATACATCAGTAGCAACCACACCCCATAATCCACTTAGGGATGTATACGCTGTAACGATAACAAAGGTAGCTAAGACAGCTAAATTTCTATCGATCTGTAGGGAATAAGTAAGCATGTAGGACATGGCTGTAAATTGCATACCTATCATGGTAACATTTCTTACGATAAGCCCAATGGATATGGGTATTCTCACAGCCTCATGATATTTAGGAAATCTGAGAGCCATCATATCCCCTAATCCCATTAACTGTAGTTTTCTGATACGTGGCAAAAAAAATAGGGCAAAGAAGAAGCCAATTACACAAGTAATGCCAAATAGCCAATATTGTTCTACGCCTTTTGTATAGGATTTGCTGGCTAACCCGATAATCGTTCCTCCACCGATCCATGTTCCTAAATACGTAAAGATTACAAACCCAATGGAAAGACTTCTACCGCAGAAATTATACTCCATATAAGAATTAAGCGCCTTTTTTATAAAAAAAGCACTTAATGCAAATAAAATAACAATGTAAGATAAAATAATACTAGCTGAAAATACATTCACATTATTTTTCCTCAGTTATCCCCTGACTGTTGGATTTTACCCAATTAACTACTTCTTCTTGGTCAAAGCGAATATTTTTTCCCAGCTTTATAAAGGGCAACCCTTTTTTCTTTAAATTGTATATGGTGGTTCTGGTTACCTGCAGCATTTCCGCCACATCTTCTATTGTTAAAAATTTTATATCGGATGACATTCTTTTTCCTTTCAATATAAATAATTCTAAATTTTATAAGTACTGGAGAAGCCTATTACTTATAATGTATCATTAATATAAATTTATTTATTATTATATTATATGATACATTACGGTGCAATATAAAATTTTTAAGTTAACATGATTTGTTAATATTTGCATGCGTGTCAAAAAAATAATCGAATTTTTATTAATTAATCAATAGGAATCCATACCTCCTTCTCAATTCGATTAAGTACGTTTCTTCATTGCAGAAACATAATCAAAGAGGGGTTTTCCTGCATGATCACCATGCTCCTCTATTATTTTAACAATTGCGCTGCCTACAATCACCCCATCCCCATATTTCCAAATAGCCTCAGCTTGCTCCGGTGTAGAAATACCAAACCCTACACAAACAGGAATCTCTGTAACAGTTTTGATTTTTGCCACTATGGATTCTAAATCCGTCTTTATTTCATTTCTAACCCCCGTTACACCCATTGAGGATACCAGATAAATAAAGCCTTTTGCCTTTTTGGCGATTTCTAAGGCTCTGTCTTCTGAGGTGGGAGCGATTAAGGAAATAACATCCACCCCGTTATTTTCGGCAATGTTAAGCAACTCTGCCTGCTCCTCGTAAGGCATGTCGGGTATAATAATGCCGTCAACCCCTGTTTGCTGACAGTGGTTGAAAAACCGCTCATAACCATAATTAAATACAGGGTTGAGGTATGTCAAAAATACTAGAGGAGTATCAATACTTTCACGGATTTTTTTTATCATTTTAAAGATTTTTTCTATGGTTGTATTAGATGCCAAGGCTCTCATGTTCGCCCCTTCAATTACCTTGCCCTCAGCTACAGGGTCGGAAAAGGGTATGCCAATCTCAATCAAATCAGCTCCCGCCTCTGCCATGGACAAAATGTATTCTTCCGTCTTGTTTAAATTTGGATCTCCTGCAGTTAAAAACCCGATAAAAGATTTCTTTCCTTTCAGTGCTCTTTCAATTCTACTGGTTGATATTTTACTCATGGATATTTACCCCCTTATATCTCGCCATTGCAGCAACGTCTTTATCTCCTCTGCCGGAAAGGCAAATGATGATTACTTTATCCTTTTCCATCTTAGGTGCAATTTTTCTGACATGAGCAACAGCGTGAGCACTTTCGATGGCCGGAATAATCCCCTCAATTCTCGATAAGTATTCAAAGGCTTCCACTGCCTCATCATCTGTTACGGGGACATATTCAGCTCGTTTTATATCGTGAAGATATGCGTGTTCCGGACCTATACCGGGATAATCAAGCCCTGCGGAAATGGAGTATACAGGTGCTATTTGACCATCTTCGTCCTGACAAAAATAGGACTTCATTCCGTGAAAAACTCCCAACCGACCTTTGGCAATGGTTGCAGCATGTTTGTCGGTATCAATTCCATGTCCGGCAGCTTCACAGCCAATTAGAGCAACGGATTCATCAGGTATAAAATGGTAGAACATTCCCATAGCGTTACTTCCCCCTCCCACACAGGCTAAAACAGCATCCGGAAGTTTGTTTTCAATAGCTAAAATCTGCTCTTTTGCTTCACGGCTGATAACACTCTGGAAATCCCTTACAATCATGGGAAAAGGATGAGGTCCCATGACAGAACCAAGTACATAATGGGTATCATGAACCCTTGACACCCACTCACGCATGGTTTCGTTCACAGCATCTTTCAGGGTCATGGTTCCGCTTGTTACTGAATTTACCTTAGCACCCAAAAGCTCCATACGGTATACGTTTAATGCCTGACGCTCCGTATCCTCCTTACCCATAAAAATCTCACATTCAAGCTCTAAAAGTGCTGCCGCTGTTGCCGTAGCTACACCGTGCTGCCCTGCACCTGTCTCGGCAATTACTCTTGTTTTGCCCATCTTTTTGGCCAATAGTACTTGCCCCAAAACATTGTTGATTTTATGCGAGCCCGTGTGGTTTAAATCCTCTCGCTTTAAATAAATTTTCCCACCGCCTAAATCCTTTGTCATCTTCTCGGCAAAGTATAAGAGGGATGGCCTGCCTGCGTAGGAATTTAACAGATAAGTTAACTCATCGTTAAATTCCTTGTCATTTTTGTAAAATTCATAAGACTTTTCTAGGGCAATCAACTCGTTCATCAGCGTTTCCGGAATATATTGCCCTCCGTGGATACCGTATCTTCCCTTAGACATTTCGCACTCTCCTTACTATTTCAATGATTTTTTCTCTATCCTTTGACCCCTTTGTTTCCACACCGCTGGATAGATCAATACAATATGGGTTTAACTTCATGGCTTCTCCAATGTTTTCTATGTTTATGCCCCCTGCCAAAAAGAAAGGTTTTTGGGATGTAGGCAAAAGAGACCAATCAAAGGTTTTACCACTCCCCGGAATTTGGCTGTCAAATAGGATGTAATCAGCATTATTGGGAAGTACTTCTCCAATTCTGACCGCTTTAATCACAGGAGCGTTAACCATAGAAATATATTCTTCATTTTCATTTCCATGCAGTTGGACATATTCCACGATTCCCCTTGAAAGTATACTGTTTACAACGGTTACGTCTTCATTTACAAATACTCCCACAACGGTTATGCCAGGGTTAAGCCTTTGTTTTAAAACTTCTGCTTGCTCCACTATAATTTGTCGTTTGCTTTCGGTAAAGACAAAACCGATATAATCAGGCCTTGCTTCATTCACATAATCAATGTCACATTCACGGAAAAGACCACATATTTTTACTTTCATAGGCAACTCCTCAGCTTACAGATAGTGGCTTCCTTATCTGGACTGCGCATAAGTGTTTCTCCAATCAATACGGCATCAATGCCGTTCTTCCTAAGTAACGCAACATCCTGACAGGTGGAAATCCCGCTCTCTGCAACAAATATTAGATCCTCCGGTACATATTCCCTGAGCCTTACACTTGTAGTGATATCCACATCAAAGGTTTCTAAATCCCTATTATTTACACCGACTATTCTTGCTCCTGCTCTTAGGGATTTCTTAAGCTCAGGCAAACTGTGGCTTTCCACTAAAGCAGATAATCCTAGGTTTTCCGAAAGTCTTATAAAGCTTTGCAATTTTTCTTCACTTAGTATTTCAGAAATCAGTAGAACTGCTGATGCTCCCCATATTTTCGCTTCGTAAATTTGATAGGGGTCGATGATAAAATCCTTTCTTAAAGTAGGTATTTTCACATTGCTACTTATCTCTTGAAGATAGATACCATTTCCCAGAAAATATTCTGACTCCGTTAGCACGGAAATAGCCGCCGCTCCTATGGATTCATATTCCCTTGCAATTTCCAGATATGGAAAATCTTCCACTATGATGCCCTTAGACGGTGAGGCCTTTTTCACCTCGCAAATAAAAGACAATTCATCTTGTTTCAAGGCTTTTTCAAAGGGGTAATCAAAGCTATTTTTAATTTCATTTATACGTTTTTCAGTTGACTTTACTATTTTATCAAGAAACATCATTTTACCTTTTATAGTGAAAATTCACTATATTTTCTCCTATTAAATCGTAGTAGTTATTTACATCCCTCTCCAAGGACTCACGCTACTGTATAAACTTTGTATAACTGTATACTTTGTATAACTGTATAAACTTTGTATGTTAGTTACTTAACCCCATTAGAAAATTTAATAAATTTTTCTAACTGCTCCATTGCTTTTCCTGAATCGATCACTTCTTCCACTTCCTTGATGGCATCCAGAAACGAAATTTCTTTTACCACATATAGTGCTGCAGCAGCGTTAAGCACCGCTGCATTTCGCTTTGCACCTTTTTTGCCCCTGAGAATCTCCAGTATGATTTCTGCATTTTCCCTTGCAGCACCCCCTAAAAGCTCATTTTTATCGCACTTTTTAAAACCAAATTGCTCCGGCGTAATCTCGTAGGACTTTACCCAACCGTTTTTTACCTCACAAACGGCAGTAGGAGCTGAAAGAGAGATTTCATCAAGTCCATCCTTGCCGTAAACCACCATTGCATTTTGTACACCTAATTGGGCAAGCACCTTTGCAATAGGCTCCACAAGGGCTTCCTCATATACTCCCAACAATTCCATCTTTGCTCCGGCGGGATTGGATAGGGGACCGATAATGTTGAAAACCGTTCGTATGCCAAGTTCCCGTCGTATGGGTGCTACGTATTTCATTGCAATATGGTAATTTTGTGCAAACATAAAGCAAATTCCAATTTCCTCAAGGAGCCTTGCACTGGCTTCAGCCGGTATGTTGATATTTACTCCTAAGGCTTCTAAGACATCGGCGGAACCGCATTTGCTCGATGCAGAACGGTTGCCGTGTTTGGCTATGGGAACACCTGCGGCAGAAACGATAATGGCAGCCGTGGTGGAAATGTTAAAGCTGTTTGAGTGGTCGCCCCCGGTTCCCACGATTTCAAGCACATTTTGGTCATGAAGCAGTTTTACACAATGGTTACGCATGCCTGCCGCCGAACCTGTAATTTCGTCAATGGTTTCCCCCTTCAGTGACAACGCCGTCAAATACGAGGAAATTTGTACATCGCTGGCTTTTCCGCTCATGATCTCGTCCATAACCTCAAAGGATTCATGGTAAGTTAAATTGTCTCTTTTTGAGAGCCTAAGTATCGCTTCTTTAATCATGTTGTACCTCCAAAAAGTTCTTTATTATTTGATTGCCCTGAGTTGTTAAGATTGATTCAGGATGAAATTGTAAGCCGAAAACCGGCAATGTTTTATGGGAAACGGCCATAATTTCTCCATCCAGTGTATTTGCCGCCACATCCAGCACAGAAGGAAGGGTTTCGGGAACTCCTGCAAGGGAATGATAACGTGCCACCTTTATGATGCTTTTTACCCCTTTAAAAAGGCGACAATTCATATTTAATAAAGCATCGGATTGTTTGCCGTGCATGAGGTTTTTCGCATAAGAAACCGTACCACCATAGGCCTCATAAATTGCTTGATGGCCCAAGCAAACGCCTAAAATAGGTATTTTATTCCCAAGGTGTTTTACCACCTCAATACAAACCCCTGCATGGGATGGCTTGCCCGGTCCCGGTGACAGGATGATGTGTGATGGGGAAAGAACTTCTATTTCATCCACTGTCATTTCATCATTTCGGATTACCTTAATATTGGGTTGCATTTCACCTACAAGTTGGTATAAGTTGTATGAGAAACTATCGTAATTATCTATGAGCAGTACCATTTATATTCCTCCATCTGACTGATTAAGAGCTTCAACCACAGCCTTTGCCTTGTTGATGCACTCATCGTATTCCTTCTCGGGAACGCTGTCTGCAACTATTCCCGCACCTGAACGTATAAAAACTTTGCCGTTTTTCTTAAATACCAAGCGGATTGCAATACAGGTATCCATATTGCCCTTAAAGTCCAAATATCCGATTGCACCGCCGTAAACGCCTCGCTTGTTGTTCTCCAATTTATTTATGATTTCACAGGCTTTTAATTTGGGAGCCCCTGACAGTGTTCCTGCTGGAAGAACCGCTTCTATGGCATCAACGGCCGTACAATCCTCTCTAAGTTCTCCCCTCACCGTTGAACCGATGTGCATAACGTGAGAAAAATGCAAGATATCCTTATATCTTTCCACCTTAACGGTTCCGAATTTACTGATCTTTCCTAAATCATTTCTCCCTAAATCCACCAGCATATTGTGTTCGGCAAGCTCCTTTTCATCCGATAGCAACTCATTTTCAAGGGTAGCGTCTTCTTCCTTGGTTTTACCTCTTTTTCGTGTACCGGCTAAAGGAAAGGTATGCAATATACCATCCTGCAATTTCACAAGGGTTTCCGGTGATGCTCCTGCCATTTCCATGGTGTCACTGCTAAAGTAAAACATGTAGGGCGACGGATTGGTCATTCTGAGAATTCTGTAGGTATCAAGCAAGCTTCCTTCAAACTCCGCTTCCAAACGGTTTGATAACACTACTTGAAAGATATCCCCTTCATAAATGTGTTTTTTGGCTTCTTCCACCATCTGGCAGTATTCTTTTTTGCTAAAAAGGGGCTTGAATTCGGATTTTAGCTTTCCCGAATAGTTCCTTTCTCCGGGGTGGTTGGTGATGAGAGATCGAATCCTACTGATTTCTCTGGCTGCTTCCTCGTAATGCTTTTCAATGTCATCTTTTTTTATATTTACTATAATAAATAGCTTTTGTTTTAAATTGTCAAAGGCAATCACCTTATCAAACATCATCAAATCCATATCCTGAAAATTTTCTGTATCCTTTGCATCAATATTCAGGGTGGGTTCATTGTATTTGATATAATCGTATGCAAAATAGCCCACAAGACCGCCTGTAAAAGGAGGAAGCCAATCAAAGCTTGGGGACTTTAGACCCTGCATCACTTTTTTTAAATAACTGCCCGGGGATAGTTCGTGCTGCTCTTGTCCGTGACTGACAAGCTTACCCTTTTGGCAAGTTATCTCATTAACAGGATCATACCCCAGAAAGGTATACCGCCCCCACTGTTTGCTGTCCTCCACGCTTTCCAACAAAAAGCAGTGATTTGAAATGGATTTTAATGCTTTCAGTACAGAGATGGCGGATGTCGTATCCGACGGTATCTCCATGCTGATGGGAATTACATCGTAATGCTTCCCTATTGTTTTTGCTTCGTGTAAATTCGGTTTTAACATGACCTTTTCTCCTTGTAAATAAATAACTGGGAAATGACGGAATCAAAGATTCCTATTTCCCTATGCTTCCCTTAAGGGGCGATACTTAGCAGGGTATGTTCTTTGATATGACCTCAATATCGTCTCCGACGATATTTCCCACATAATAAACAACTCGGAAATGACGGAATCAAAGATTCCTATTTCCAGATGTCGCCCGCAAGGGGCGACG
>CAYWVS010000038.1:0-30831 GCA_964461765.1 uncultured Anaerovorax sp. | reverse complement strand
CAACGTGGTGCATGTGGATGGCAAAGTAGATCCCCTATCCGATATTGAAACCATCAATTTAGAGTTAATTTTATCCGATATGGAAATATTGGAAAGAAGAATACAACGAGCCAAAAAGAATCTTAAGAGCGATAAAAATGCTCAATGGGAAGTCACCGTATTGGAAAAAATAATGGGTGTCTTGGTGGAAGGCAATTCTGCTCGTACTTTAGAATTAGAAAAAGACGAAAGCGAATATTTAAAGGAATTGAATCTTTTATCCAATAAGCCTGTAATCTATGCCGCCAACGTATCCGAAGAGGATTTGACCACTGCTGACAATGAGTTTGTGATTACTGTGAAGGAGTTTGCTGAAAAAGAAAAGGCAGATACCGTGGTTATATGTGGAAAAATTGAATCTGAGATTTCCGAGTTAGAAGAAGATGAGAAAAAAATGTTCTTAGAGGAGCTGGGCATAGCAGAATCCGGATTGGACAAGCTGATCAAGGCTTCTTACCACCTGCTGGACTTAATTTCCTTCCTGACAGCAGGAGAACCTGAGGTTCGCGCCTGGACCATTAAGCGAGGTACAAAGGCACCTCAGGCTGCCGGAAAAATTCATACGGACTTCGAGCGAGGCTTTATCAGAGCCGAAACCATTCCTTTTACTAAGCTGATTGAGTGTGGTGGCAATTTAGCCACGGCCAGAGAAAAAGGACTCATCCGATCAGAGGGTAAGGAATATGTAGTTAATGATGGGGATGTAATACATTTTTTGTTTAATGTGTAATTTTAACTTTTGGGGATGTAAAATTAAGACTTGATTGAAAAAAAAGTTGTTAAATATTCTATGGAAAACCACACCAATTGATAAAGTATAAGAGGTGAATATGAAAAATTTAAACAAATATTTTGACCATACTATATTAAAATCGGAAGCTGTGGAAGCCGATATTATAAAGCTTTGTCAGGAAGCTAAGGAATACGACTTTTACTCCGTATGTGTAAATCCCTGCAATGTAACATTGGCTGCCGGTCTACTGCAAGGTACTGATGTGAAAGTAGCTTCCGTGGTAGGTTTCCCTTTGGGGGCATCTCCTACAGAAGTAAAGAGTCTGGAAACGGAAATTGCCTGTAAAGACGGTGCTTCAGAAATCGATATGGTCATCAATGTTGGGTTTTTGAAGGATGGAAAATATCAGGAAGTGGAACAGGATATTGCCGCAGTGGTTACCACAGCGAAAAAATATCATGCCATTGTAAAGGTAATATTAGAAACCTGCCTGCTCAGTGACGAGGAGATTGTCAAGGCTTGCCAACTATCCAAAGAAGCAGGTGCAGCCTTTGTCAAAACATCCACGGGATTTAGTACTGCCGGAGCTACTGCCGCCCATGTTAAACTGATGAAGGAAACTGTTGGAGATTCCATGTCTGTAAAAGCCTCAGGGGGCATTCGGGATTATGTAACAACTATGGAAATGATCAATGCGGGAGCCGACAGAATCGGAGCCAGTGCCTCTGTTAATATTCTAAAGAACTCTGAAATTTAAATAATTTATATTTACGAATTTTAAATATGCCACTACCTTCGGGGGAAAACCCTTGGTAGTGGCATATTTTTAAAAAATATTTAATTATTATTAAAATTTTAATATTTGATATTTTTTCATTATTTAGTGAACCAAATTTATACTATTGGCATAGCCACCATAGTTAAAGCATCACTTTACGGAAATTCGGGACCATTTATAATAGTACTCATTTTCAACCGAGGTTCTTGTCCTAATCGATAATGTGGGCTGCTCATTTCTTTGTAAAATTTCAATGTTTGATATTGTTGGCATTTTTATTCCTCCCATACATATTAGTTTATTATGTTATGCAATATTATGCTATTATATCAAACTTAAAATGACAGCAGCATGTCATGTTCTGGTCGTATATTTCAATTTTATTTTCTTTTCCTTTTAACCAAATTTCACACCATCTCTGCACCTTTTTGCAAGGCTAAGGTTCCGGTTCTGGCCACTTCTTGAATGTTATATTTTTTCAGTAGCTCTATGAGAAGGTCTACCTTGTCGGGGCGATCTGAAAGCTCTACCGTCAAGGTGGTATGAGAAATATCCACTACGGAAGCCTCCATTACCTTTGCAATGTCAATGATATGCCCCCTTTGGGAGTCTGATACCTTTACCTTGATTAAAACAAGCTCTCTTCTGGTGAGATCCTCTTGACGAAGCTTGCGTACCTTAATAACATCAATCTGCTTATTCAGTTGCTTGGTGACTTGTTCAGCAATATAATCATCCCCATCTACCACTAGGGTAATTCTGGAAATGGCTTCATCCTCAGTGGTACCTACCGCTAGGCTGTCGATATTAAATCCCCTTCGGGCAAACAAACCGGATATTCTGGAAAGAACACCTGCTTTATTTTCTACAAGAACGGAAATCGTATGCTTCATCCTTTACCTCTTCATCGCTACCACACCGGTTTTAACCAATTCTATAATACCGTAAGGTCTAAAAATCTCTATCATTTCTAAAATTTTTTCTTCCGGCTCCAGAGCTTCTAAAACCAAGTAATCTGTAGACATTTCTATGACTCTGGCATTACACGCATTTGCTACAACAATAATGTCCACTCTGTTTTCAAAGCTTGCCTTTACCTTTAAAAACAAAAGCACCTTGCTGATCATATTCTCTTTATTGATGTCCTCTATAGAAATAACATCCTCCAGCTTCTCCAACTGGCTGATTACCTGAGCGATGACTACATCATCCCCTCCAACCACCACAGTCAACCTGGAAAATCTTTCATCCTCAGTAGAGCTTCCAATAAAGGAATCGATGTTGTACCCTCTTCTTCTGAACAAGCCCGATACTCTGCTGGTAACGCCTGGTTCATTTTTTACTAATGCCGATAAAACGTGTTTCATATTCCTTCCTCCCTAAACGGATGATTCTGATTCATCTACGATACATTCCAAAAGATATGGTCCCTTATGCTTCAGCATTCTGTAGATGGCTTCTTTCACCTGTTCATCACTATTGATACTCTCGGAAGGAATTCCATATGCCTTGGCAATATCCGGTATATTGGGGCTTCCAGTTAAATCAACGGCAATCTGATTATTTTTATAAGAATTCTTTTGGATTTCCCGTACAAGTCCCAATTTGCCATTGGTCATGACTATGATCTTGATTTCTAACCCTTCCTGACAAAGTGTACCCAGTTCCATCATCTGCATTTGGAAGGATCCGTCCCCGCAAACTGCCACAATGGTTTTGGTGGGATCTGCCACCTTTGCACCCAAAGCACAAGGTATAGAATATCCCATGGTTCCCATACCGCCGGAAGTAAGGAATCTGCCTTTTTTTACAATACAGTTGGCCGCTGACCAAATTTGGTTTTGACCCACATCCGCACAGTAAATATGATCTTCAGGCAAATCACCGGAGAGGGTATGGACAAAAGCCTTCGGATTAATTCCGTGTTTCCTGGGTTCAAAATCTCGAACTAATTTTGCTTTTTTATCTTGAAGCTTTGCTAAAAAGTGTTTGTTAGCAGGATTCGGTCTCAATTCTAAAATCTGTGAAAGCACCTTATTGGCATCCCCTACTACGGGAATAAAAGTATCCATATTTTTTCCAATTTCAGCAGGATCTATGTCTATATGAATAATTTTAGTCGTCTTTCCTACCTGCTTTGGCAGAAGCACAGCCCTGTCTGACACACGTGCTCCCAGCAAGATTAAAATGTCCGCATCGGAAATAGCTTGATTGGCCAAAGACTTTCCATGCATGCCCACCATACCCATGTACAGAGGATGTTCTGTTGGGATGGCTCCAATGCCCATCATGGTGGAAACCGTAGGAATCTGTAAGGTTTCCACGAACTTCTTTACCATATCCTGGGCTTCCGAACAAAAAATCCCTCCACCAATACAAAGCAATGGGCTTTCTGCATTGTTTATGGTCTTTACTACTCGCTTGATCTGCCCGATGTGTCCTACTAAAGTTGGCTTATATCCTTTGATATCCACTTCCTTGGGAAACACAAAATCCGCTTTTTGAGTTTGTATATTTACAGGTATGTCAATGAGGACAGGTCCCGGTCTTCCTGTGGAAGCGATGTGAAAAGCCTCCTTAATGATAGTTGGAAGCTGAGTCACATCCTTTACCAAATAACTATATTTCGTAAAAGGTTCTGTGGCTCCTCTAATATCTGCCTCCTGAAACACGTCTCTGCCTAAAAGCTCACTGGAGACCTGACCGGTTATGGCCACTATAGGGATGCTATCCATGTAGGCAGTACCCAAAGCCGTAATCAAATTCATGGCTCCCGGACCCGAAGTGGTCATGCACACTCCCGGTCGCTTTTTAATTCTCGCAAATCCGCTGGCTTCATGACCTGCATGTTGCTCATGGCGTACCAATATATGTTTAATTTTTTTAGAGCTTGAAAGTTTATCATATAAAGGAGCAATGGTGGCTCCCGGATATCCGAAAATAACCTCTACTCCTTCGTTTTCCAAACTCTTTACTATAGCTTCTGCTCCTGTGATCATCCATTACCTCAATTATCTAAAGGACGGTAACCCATCCAAATTTATCTTCCACGGTTCCCAATTGAATACCTGATAACTGATCATATAGTTTCTGTGAAAGGTCACCGATTTCTCCATTATTTATATGAATTTTTTTATCTACCCAGCATAGCTCTCCAACAGGAGAAATGACTGCTGCAGTTCCTGTTGCAAAGACCTCTTGCAGCTTTCCTGCTTCATAGGCATCATATACCTCTTGAATGGTCAATCTCTTTTCAGAAACCTTTATACCCCAGTCCTTCAATAAACTAATTACGGAGTCTCTGGTAATCCCCGGAAGGATGGTACCTGAAAGAGGTGCTGTGATTACTTCATCATCAATTACAAAAAATGCATTGGATGTTCCGATTTCCTCCACATACTTTCTTTCTACGCCGTCTAACCAAAGGACTTGTGAATATCCCATTTTGTAAGCTTTTTCCTGGGACTTTAATGCAGCCGCGTAGTTACCGCCAATCTTTGCAAAACCAGTTCCTCCAACAACAGCTCGCACAAATTCATCTTCCACATAAATTTTTGTAGGAGCTAATCCTTCTTTATAGTAGGGACCTACCGGAGAAAGAATGATGACAAAGAGAAAATCCTTAGATGCTCTTACACCCAAGAAAGGTTCTGTTCCAATCATGAAAGGTCTGATATATAAAGAAGTTCCCGGTTTCGTAGGAATCCAATCTTCCTCCACCTTTACTAAGGCCTTTACTGCCTCCACGTATAACTCAGGATCCATAACAGGCATGCACATTCTTTCATTAGTTGCATTTGTTCTTTCTGCATTTTTATCAGGTCTGAACAATTGAACCTTACCTTCTGCCGTTCTATATGCCTTCAGTCCTTCAAACATCTCTTGCCCATAGTGGAACACCACCGCAGCAGGATCTAAGTTAAGAGGGCCGTAAGGAACGATTTTCCCATTGTACCATCCCTTTTCCGGAGTATAGTTCATTACAAACATGTGGTCTGTAAACTCTCTTCCAAATTCCAAGGTATCCGGATCAGGTTTTGCTTTAGGTGCATTCGTTTTAACAACTTCAAAATTATATTTCATATGTATCTCCTTTCTAATGTAGCCTTCAAGAAGCAACTTTTTGCAAAAATTTTTAATATATTCTGTCAATACCGCCTTTTTAACGATATTTCCTTCGTAAATAATTTAATAGTTTTGATAATCTTCGATTAACTGAAGCTTTAAATCGTGTAATTCCTTTGATAAATCCACATAGTATTCGTGAGGATTTTCAAACCTAAGGATCTCTTCCCATAAAGTTTGAATTTGCTCTTGACAATAACTTCTGATTTCTTCTATGCTAGGGCTTTGATAGACACATTTTCCTTTATCAAAAATTTGAGTCCTTAAGTTTTTAGCATAAAAGTTGGAAATTTTCTTTCTTTTCCATACGGTTTCCGGATTAAATATTTCATAATCAGAACCTTCGGGCATACTTTCATGATCTAAGGTAATCAAATCTGCAAAGGCTTTATGATCGTGCTTATCATAGAGCCTGTAAACCGTTTTAAATCCAGGATTGGTAACCTTACCCACATTCTCACTAATTTTCATCTTGGGAATAAACTGTCCATCTTTCTCAATGCCTGAAAGCTTATATACTCCACCAAAAACAGGCTCTGATTTTGAGGTAATCAATCTTTCTCCAACACCGAAGGAATCTATGCAGGCACCTTGCAATATGACATCTCTAATAATGTATTCATCTAAAGAATTTGACACTACAATGCTACATTCTTGTAAACCCGCCTCATCTAACATCACACGTGCTTTTTTTGTTAAATACGTAACGTCCCCGCTGTCGATACGAATGCCCATTTTTTTAGGCTTCAGCTCCTTAAAGACCTGAATTGCAGTAGGCACACCCGACTTTAACACATTGTAGGTATCCACTAAAAACACACAATTTTCCGGATATATTTCCCCATATCTTTTAAATGCTTCATATTCATTAGGGAAAGACTGCACCCAACTATGAGCCATGGTGCCTAAGGCAAGGACTCCAAAGTCACGCTCTGCCAAGGTACACGCGGTACCGATGCAACCTCCGATATAGGCCGCTCTGGCTCCCAATACTGCTCCCGACGCGCCGTGAGCTCGTCTTGTTCCAAATTCCATGACGGGTTTTCCCGATGCTGCCCTAACGATTCTGTTGGCTTTTGTAGCGATTAAGCTTTGATGATTCATAATGAGAAGCACCATGGTTTCTACAAACTGGGCCTGGATAATTGGACCACGAATGGTAATAATGGGTTCCCCCGGGAAAATAGGAGTTCCCTCAGGTATGGCCCAAACATCACATTCAAATTTAAAATCCTTTAAATATTCTAAAAATTTTTCATCAAATATTTTCTTTCCTCTGAGAAAATCAATATCCTCTTGATAAAATTTAAGTTTGTTAAAATAGTCTATCAGTTGTTCCAATCCGGCCACTATGGCAAAGCCGCCTCCATCGGGAATGGTTCTAAAAAACATATCAAAATAGGCAATATCGTCCTTCATCCCCGATTCAAAATACCCATTGGCCATGGTCAACTCATAAAAGTCGGTGAGCATGGTCTCATTGATCACTTCGTACATCCAAAAGCTCCTCCATTTTTCCCTTTTCCTTAATAACTATGTATCCTGCTATGATTACAACCATACCACCTATCAACTGCAAGGGAGATATGGTTTCTTTTAAGAACAGCCAACCAAAAAAAGTTGCCATAATAGGTAAAAAATTTGAAAACAAGGCGCATGTCGTTGGTCCTAAAACATGAAGAGCCTTAACCTGTATTAGGAAGGCTATCCCTGCTCCAAAAATGCCTAAATACAAAATCCCTCCTACTATGGAAATATCTATGGCTTCCTTAGGGGGCATATGGGTAACGGCGTAAGGAAAAGTAAGTAACACAGTGCAGCTGATTTGACAAAATGTTAAGGTTGCACTTTCATATTTTTCATGGAGGGATGCCGTAATAAAATTATAAGCATTCCACGAAAATACAGCTCCTAAAGCCAGTAGATATCCTATGATCCTCCCTTGCAGCAATATTTTAAAGTCCACTCCAATAATCATGGCCACACCTATAATTGACAACAATATTCCAAATATCATGACCTTTGTTGGTGACTGCTTATAGATGATTTTCTCCAATATCACCGAAATTGCAGGAACAAATGCCAAAATAATCGTAATCAAGGAAATAGGCAAATAGTCTAATGCAGTATACTCAAAGGCAAAATACAAAATCTCTCCTGCAACAGAACAGGCAATGAGTACAGGAATATCCTTTTTTCTGATTAAAGATTTTCCTTCTAATTTTAATTTAATGGCTAATATTACCAATAGTCCTACTAAATACTTAAAAAAGAGTAAGGATAAAGGTTCGAATAATTCCAATGCATTCTTTGCAACTATGTAATCCAAGCCCCAAATACATATTACCAGAATCATAAGAAAACACATAATTCTCTTTTGAGAACTCAAAACCTATCACCGCCAAACTAAATTCATAAGTATATTTGTTTTTAACTAATTAAAGGACATTTTATCATATACTATTTATTTTTTAAAGCATTTTTTAAAAATTCTCCCGTATAGGATATTTTTATCTGAGAAATTTCTTCAGGAGTACCTTCTCCAATAATCCTACCCCCTCGATCTCCACCGTCGGGTCCTAGGTCAATGATATGGTCAGATATTTTTATAACATCCAAATTATGCTCTATAACAACCACAGAGTTCCCTGCATCCACCAACCGATCCAATACTTGTATCAATTTGTCCACATCTGCAAAATGCAATCCCGTTGTAGGTTCATCTAAGATATACAAGGTTTTCCCTGTGCTTCTCTTTGAAAGCTCTGATGCCAACTTGATTCTTTGCGCTTCACCTCCTGAAAGCTGTGTGGAGGGTTGTCCCAGTTTGATATAACCCAATCCAACCTCTTCCAGGGTTTCCAGTTGTCTGGAAATTATGGGAATATGTTTGAAAAACTCCAGTGCATCAGACACATTCATTTCCAATACTTCTGAAATATTTTTGCCCTTATATTTTACCTCTAAGGTTTCCCTGCTATACCTTTTTCCTTTGCATACTTCGCAGGGTACATAGACATCGGGGAGAAAATGCATTTCGATTTTGATGATTCCATCACCGCTACAGGCCTCGCATCGCCCTCCTTTTACATTGAAGCTGAATCTACCCTTTTCGTATCCTCTCAATTTGGATTCAGGTAATTGGGAAAATAAGTCTCGTATGGGGGTAAATACTCCTGTATAGGTGGCAGGGTTGGAACGAGGTGTCCTTCCTATAGGGGATTGGTCAATATCTATAATCTTATCAATATGCTCAATTCCCTCAATTTTCTTATGTTTTCCCGGTTTTACTTTAGCCTTATTTATTTTTGCTGCTAAGCTTTTATAGAGTATTTCATTGATAAGTGTACTCTTGCCGGAACCGGAAACCCCGGTGACACATACGAATTTTCCCAAGGGAATGGTAGCCGTTACATCTTGCAAGTTATTTTCAGAAGCTCCCACTATTTTGATAAACTTGCCGTTTCCTTCCCTTCTCACTTGAGGCACAGGAACGTGTTTTTCTCCTGTCAAATACTGTCCGGTAATTGAGTTCTTGTTAGCTTTAATCTGATCTACATTTCCTTCTGCCACAATTTCACCACCATGAACACCAGCACCGGGGCCGATGTCAATGATGTGGTCCGCTTGATACATGGTGTCCTCATCATGTTCTACGATAAGCAAAGTATTTCCCAGATCCGTCAAACTTCTTAAGGTTTTTAGGAGCTTTTCATTATCCTTTTGGTGAAGACCGATGCTTGGTTCGTCCAAAATATAAAGTACTCCCACCAAGCTGGAACCGATTTGGGTAGCCAATCGTATTCTCTGAGATTCACCACCGGATAAAGTCCCCGCCATTCTGGACAATGTCAGGTAATCCAAGCCTACATCCTTTAGGAAGTTCAAACGGGCTCGAATTTCCTTTACAATTTGGTTGGCGATAAAAGTATCCTTTTCAGACAGCTCCATGGTATCTACAAACTCCATAGCCTTCGTAATAGAGAGATCAGACACCTCCGCAATGTTTTTATCGGCAACGGTTACTGCCAAAATTTCATCTCTAAGCCGCTTCCCATGGCAAACCTCACAAGTATTTAAACTCATGTATTGTTCCATTTTCTCTTTAATATATTGAGAAGTAGTCTCTTGATAACGCCTCTGTAAATTATTGAGGACACCCTCAAAGGGGTGATCTCTGTAAGACCTAGAGCCGTTGCTCCTACTCACATAATAATATTTTAGGTGACGAGTTCCCGTACCATAAAGCAATTCTTTTTTAAACTTCTCGGGAAGCTGGTTGTAGGGTAAATTCAAATCTACTTGATGATATTCTGCCAAAGCATCAATCATCTGTCTGTAAAAACCACTGATTTCCATAGAGGCAAATATGTTTGCCAATGCCCCATCCACAACGCTTTTATCCTGCTCTGATATAATTAAGTCGGGGTCTAATTGTTGAATAAACCCCAACCCATTGCAATGCCTACAGGCTCCAAAGGGGCTGTTGAAGGAAAACATTCTAGGCTCCAATTCCTCAATGCTGACACCGTGTTCCGGGCAAGCAAATTTGGTGCTGAACAGCAATTCCTTTGCTTCCTGATTCTCCTCTTCATGGATGACAATGACCATGCCATCACCGTGATTTAATGCCAGTTCTAAGGATTCCGCCAATCTGCTTCTATTTTCCGCTTTAACGGTCATTCTATCCACGATAATTTCAATGGAATGCTTGTAGGTCTTTTCCAATTTTATTTCATCAGAATCCAATCGGTAAATCTCATTATCTACCCGCACCCTTGAAAAACCTTCTTTTTTTATTCTCTCTAAAACCTTTTCATGCTCTCCCTTTTTCTCTCTGATTACAGGGGAAAGAATGGTAATTCGAGAATCTTCTTTTAATTCCTCAATCTTCTCTATAATTTGGTCAATGGATTGACTGGCGATTTCTCTGCTGCATACAGGGCAATGAGGTTTTCCGATTCGAGCGTACATCAACCTCAAATAATCGTGGATTTCCGTCACCGTTCCCACGGTGGAGCGGGGGTTTTTACTGGTTGTTTTCTGGTCGATGGATATGGCCGGAGAAAGTCCTTCGATATACTCCACATTGGGTTTTTCCATTTGACCCAAAAACTGTCTGGCATAAGCAGATAAGCTTTCTACATATCGCCGTTGCCCTTCCGCATAGATGGTGTCAAAAGCTAAAGAAGATTTTCCTGATCCGGAAAGTCCTGTAATAACCACCATCTTATCTCGAGGAATGGTTACATCTATGTTTTTTAAATTATGTTCATTTGCACCTTTTACAAATATATTTGTTGCCATATTTTATCCTTTTCTATTTGTTTTGTATTGATTTTAATCATATGAAATATTTTTTATTATTTTATCAATACTCAATTATCAGTTTTATGATTAATTGCTTATCTGGTCTTTAATTCAAAAATCCTATCTCTCAGTTTGGCAGCTTGCTCAAATTGCAAGTTTGCGGCAGCTTCCTTCATCTCTTTTTCCAATTTTTTCAAGTAATCGTTTAACTCCTTCTTTGTCATTTCCAAAGCACTTCTACCTGCGTAATACTCTTCTGTTTCTTCCGCTACCTTTGTGGCCTCAATAATGGCTCTCACGGACTTTTTGATGGTGGTAGGAGTAATGCCATGCTCTTCGTTGTATTTATGCTGTATGGCTCTCCTTCTGTCGGTTTCTGAGATGGCCTTCTCCATGGCCTCACTCATGCGGTCTCCGTACATGATTACTTTACCGTTTACATTTCGGGCAGCTCTTCCAATGGTCTGAATTAAGGAAGTTTCAGTTCGCAGGAATCCCTGCTTGTCCGCATCTATGATGGCCACCAGAGAAACCTCGGGGATGTCCAAACCTTCCCTCAGCAAATTGATTCCCACCAGTATATCGAAAACATCCATCCTCAAGTCTCTCAGGATTTCCATCCTCTCCAAAGTTTCGATTTCGGAATGAAGATAACGAACTTTAAATCCCATGTTCTTTAGATAATCCGATAAGCTTTCAGACATCTTCTTTGTCAAGGTAGTGATAAAAACCTTTTCTTTTCTTTCCAATACCTTGCTAATTTCCCCAACAAGATCGTCAATCTGCCCTTCGGATTTCCTCACTTCTATCACAGGATCCAATAAACCTGTTGGTCTAATAATCTGTTCCGCTACAATTCCCTTGCTCTGCTCCTTTTCATAGGTTGAAGGGGTGGCACTTACGTATACCACCTGGTTTACCAATTCCTGAAATTCGTGAAACTCCAAGGGTCTGTTATCCAAAGCTGAAGGTAAACGAAACCCGTATTCCACCAGAGAAGATTTTCGAGATCTGTCCCCTGCATACATACCCCTCAATTGAGGTAGCATAACGTGAGACTCATCTATGATCATCAAAAAATCTTTTGGAAAGTAATCTATCAGGGTATATGGTCTGTTTCCCGGAGGTAAACCATTGAGATGACGAGAATAGTTTTCTATGCCCTTGCAGCTTCCAACTTCCCTCAATAATTCTAAATCATATCGAGTTCTTTGCTCTATTCGCTGAGCTTCAATCAGCTTACCTGCATCCTTATAGTACTTAACTCTTTCCTCTAACTCTCGTTCCACGGAAATGATGGCACGATCCATATTGTCCTTAGAAGTAACATAGTGAGAAGCGGGAAAGATGGAAACGTGGTTTCTTAAACCGTTAATTTCTCCTGTAATTGGATTAATTTCTTTGATTTGCTCTATCTCATCCCCAAAGAGCTCAATGCGAACTGCATGTTCCGATCCCGCAGGAAAGATATCGATCATATCCCCCCTTGCCCGGAAGGTTCCTCGCGTAAATCCCATATCATTTCGGGTGTACTGAATCTCCACCAGCTTTCTCAAGATGTCGTTTCTGTTTTTCACCATTCCCGGCCGCAGTGAAAGAACTTGACTTTCGTAGTCTACGGGGCTTCCCAAACCATAGATGCAGGAAACACTGGCCACGATGATTACATCTCGCCTCTCGGAAAGAGCTGCAGTGGCCGAGTGTCGCAATTTTTCAATTTCATCGTTGATATCCGAGTCTTTTTCAATATAGGTGTCCGTAGAGGCAACGTAGGCTTCCGGTTGATAATAATCGTAGTAACTCACAAAGTATTCAACAGCATTCTCAGGAAAAAATTCTTTGAATTCACCGCATAATTGAGCAGCCAAGGTTTTATTGTGGGATATGATTAACGTAGGTCGCTGTACCCGCTCAATGACATTGGCCATGGTAAAAGTTTTCCCTGATCCAGTAACTCCCAGCAAAGTCTGATGCTTCTCGCCCCGTTCTATTCCTTCCGTCAGTTGCGCCACAGCCTCCGGCTGATCTCCCATCAGCTTATAATCCGATACCAACTTAAATTTACCCATGCAGACTTCCTTTCTGTTTATACTTTCCTCTTATCCGTTTATACTTTCCTCTTAATGGGATTCCTTAATTCTTTTGTATAATCTATGTTTTTCGATTTTTTATCTTTATTTTAATATAAAATTTGTATCATTAATTTTTGAAATCCTTATATTGATTAAAAAATATCTATTTTAATTTTCAAATCATCATTCTGATAAAAGTTGCTATTTAATTCTTTAAATTCTATTCAAATATTCAACCTTATTTATTTTATTCTTTACCATTATACAACAAACACACGTTCTTAAGCAAGAAAAAAATAAAAATACAAGCTTTGTTGTACTTTTATTTTTTCCCAATTTATATAAATTTTATTTTCTTTCTTTTAATGGTGTGTACTCCATGGGCTTCAAAATGCATTTATAAGCAGGTCTCATGATTCTGCCACCTCCGATTAATTCTTCCATTCTATGAGCACACCAACCTGAAATTCTGGCAGCAGCAAAGATAGGCGTTGCAATGTCAATAGGAATATTAAGGGCATTGTACACAAATCCGCTGTAAAGATCCACATTGGCCAACATGGAACTGGAGTTAGTTCCCTTCACCTGTTTATACAGCTCTGGTGCCTTCTTTTCAATGAAATCATACAGCATAAAATCGTCGATCAAGCCCTTGTCTTCAGCAAGCTTTTTGGCCATTCCTTTTAACAGAGAAGCTCTGGGGTCAGATATGGTGTAAACCGCATGTCCTAAACCATAAATCAATCCCGTACCATCATTGGCTTCTCCCTTTAAGATTTTAATCAAATGCTTTTCCACTTCATTGTAATTGGTAATGTCTTTCACATTTTCCTTAATATTTTTAATCATTTGAATAACTTCTATGTTTGCACCTCCGTGCTTTGGCCCCTTCAGAGAACCTACTGCCGCCGAAATGGCAGAATATGTATCCGTGCCGGAGGAGGAAATCAGGTGAGTTGCAAAGGAAGAATTGTTTCCGCCACCGTGCTCAGCGTGTAATATCATGCAGATGTCTAAGAGCTTAGCCTCCAAATCCGTGTATTCACTGGTGGGTCTGATTAAATGCAAGATATTTTCAGCTGTACTTTTACTAGGGTCAGAATAATGCAAATAAAGGCTTTTATTGTTAAAGTAACTTTCCTTTGCTTGGTAAGCATAGGCAATCAGCAAAGGGAAATATGCAATCAAACTGATGGATTGGGTCAATACATTCTTAATGGAAACATCGTCAGGGTTTTCATCATAGGAATATAAGGCTAACACACTTCGCGCCAGTTTGTTCATAATATTTTTACTGGGGGCTGTGAGAATCATATCCCTAGCAAATCCCATGGGCAAGTCCCTCTTGGAGCCAATAAGCTGACTATAGGTTTCCAACTGCTTTTTCGTAGGAAGCTTTCCAAACAAAAGAAGATAGCTGGTTTCTTCATAGCCAAACCTATCCTCCGCTAAGCATTGATTTACAATATCTTCCACATCAATCCCTCGGTAATATAGCTTTCCCGGTATGGCCACCTTTTTACCTTCGCTGTCCACCTCATATCCCTGTACATCGCTGATACGGGTTAGTCCAACCACAACACCGGCACCGTTTGGATCTCTTAGGCCTCTCTTAACGTTGTATTTGGCATATAGCTCTCCTGGAATAACATCGCTCTTTTCTAACTCCTTGGCCATCATTGTATAAAAGTCAAGCTCTCGATCCTTATTAAAAGGTATCGTGGGATTGATAATATTTTTATTTCTCTTTAAAAAGCCCATTTCAGATCCTCCGTTTCTATGTTAATTAAAAGAATGATTAAAATTATAAACTTAATTTTAATAAATTGTTACCAAATATTATATTAATGAATAATTTATTAATTTTAAAAACTTAAAAATCCTTACTTCATTCAAAATAGATATTTTAAATAAAAATATAAGTTTATAAAACTTCTTATCATTTTAAAATAAAATCATGTTTGGTATCTTATAGATTTTTATATAATAGCACAAAAAATATAGGAAATCAATTAAGATAAAGATAATAAATCCTTTTCTGATATAATGGAAACTCCCAATTCCTTTGCTTTTTTGTTTTTTGAAGAGTTAGACATAAGGTCATTGTTTACCAAATAGTCCGTGTTTGCAGTAACGCTACCTGTAACCTTGCCCCCTCTCGCCTCAATGTAGGCTTGTAACTCTTTCCGATTGGAAAATTGTTCCACACTACCCGTAACAACAAAAACCTTATCCGCAAAAACCTGAGTTTCTTGAGATTGTTTGTTTTGATCCATAAAAATTAATTGGTTCACTAAGTTGTTTACAATAATAGCATTATTGCTATCCCGAAAAAAGGTAATGTAAGCCTCCGCCATCTTTTCACCGATCCCAAAGATTTCCTTCAGTTCCTCTTCTGAAGCATTGCAGATTCGCTGCCAATCGTATTCAAAGGCTTTGCAGATATTCTTTGCATTGGCTGTTCCGATGTTGGGGATCCCTAATCCATACAGGGCTTTGTCCATGGTGGTATTTCTGGATTTTTCTATGGCATTGACTATATTACCAAAGGATTTTTTCCCCAGCCCTTCCATGGTTATGATTTGCTCTTCATGATCTTGTAAATGGAAAATATCTGCCAACTCTTTAATGATACCAATCCCCATAAATTTTTCCAGGGTAGCCTCTGACAGACCTTCGATATTTAAAGCATCCCTTCCCACCAAATGGACTAAGGATTTCAGGTGCTTTGCAAGGCATCCGGGATTAGGGCATACCAAGGTTTTTACGCCATCATCATTGACATGAGTTTCCTGACCGCACACAGGGCATTCCTTAGGTAACTCTACCATGGGTTTTTTGTCATCGCAAATGGATTGCCATTTTGATGCAGAAAAATTTTCAGAGATTTGAGGAATAATCATGTTAGCTTTGTATACTCCGATTTCATCCCCGATATTTAACTTCAGTTCTTCCAAAATGCTGATATTGTGAACACTGGCTCTGGTAACAGTGGTACCTTCCAATTCCACCGGAGCAAATAAGGCTATGGGATTGATCAAACCCGTTCTGGAGGGGCTCCATTCCATGCCGGTCAATGTGGTGGTTGCGATTTCATCCTCCCATTTGAAAGCAATGGAATCTCGGGGGAATTTAGACGTAGCCCCCAGGGAATTACCGTAAGCCACATCGTTAAAGGTTAGCACCAAGCCATCTGAGGGTAAATCGCTCTTTCCTACCTTGGATTGAAAATCTGTTACTGCCTCTTCTACATCCTTTGATGTTATGAGGCGATGATCTACCACCTCAAAGCCTAAGCCTTGCAAAAAATTCATTTGCTCTAGGCGCTTTGCCATAGAATTTTCGGATACTAATGCAAAGGCGTAAAAATGCACCTTTCTTTGGGCTGTGATTTCATTGTTTAGCTGTCTCACCGTTCCGCTGCAAAGGTTTCTCGGATTCTTATATTTTGCGGTCACATCCTCTATTTTTTCGTTAATTTTTAAAAAATCTGAATAGCGGATTACCGCTTCCCCCCTTACAACCAAATTTTCTTTATAGGAAATGATTAAGGGCAGATTTTCAAATACTTTAGCATTGGAGGTGATCACCTCACCCACCTGACCGTTTCCACGGGTCACCGCTTTAACCAACTCCCCATTTTCATAGGACAAAACGATGGTCAAGCCGTCCAACTTCCAAGACAGTACCCCTTCCTGATCTCCAAGCCACTGCCTTAAGGATTCTATCTCTTTGGTTTTATCCAAGGACAACATGGGGCGGCTATGAGCTTCCTTCGGTAACTCACTTTGCACTTCATAACCTACGTTGCAGGTAGGACTGTTGGAAAGAACCACTTCCAACTCCTTCTCCATGGAAACCAACTGATCATACAATCTATCGTATTCCACATTAGACATGATTTCCCTGTTTTCCTGCTCATAGGTGCGACCAGCCTCGTTAAGCCTCCCTACCAATTCCTTCATTGCCACTAACTTGTCTGCCATGTTTTTATCCTCTTTTTTATCAATTCTTATATTTTACCTAATAAACTAAATCTTCTTCAAAGGTGCCATGTCCTTAGCCAGTTTTTTCACACCTGCTGCATCAAAAGCCACCGTTACCACATTTCCCTCCACTGAGATTACCATACCGGTGCCAAACTTGCTGTGACTGACTTGATCTCCCGACACAAAGTCCTCTCCTTGTACGGCATTTGCCCCGGCGGACTTTATGTATTTCAACTGATCAAAAGGACGGAAAATGTTCTTATTGCTGTATCCATCATTCTGGCCTCCGTTGCTGTAACCCATAGACGGGGTAGGCTTCTTGGAAAAAACTCCATCCCCTTCCAGTAGATTTTTATCCACTTCCCTTAAAAACTGGGATTCTTTTGTGTACTCCGTCTTTCCAAAGAGTGTTCTCATGGAAGCGCTGGTAAGATAAAGCTTTTTCATGGCTCTTGTCATTCCTACATAACAGAGACGCCTTTCTTCATCTACGCCACCCGGTTTTTCCAGAGAACGCCATCCGGGAAAGAGTCCATCCTCCATGCCCGGCATGAAAACTACGGGAAATTCCAGTCCCTTAGCACTATGCATAGTCATCAAAACCACTGCATTTTCGTCAGCATCATGGTTGTCCACCTCGGAAATTAAGGCAACCTTTTCCATAAATTCTCCTAGAGAAAGCTGTGGATTTTCTTTTTCATAATCATAAATGACAGATTTAAATTCCAAAAGGTTCTCGATTCGACCTTCGGCTTCTACTGTATTGAGATCTTCTAAAGCCTTAAGATATCCCGTTTGCACCATTAATGTATCATAAATGTCAGAAACCCGTAAATTTTCTTTTTCTGCGCTGACTTTACAAATGACCTCCACCATGTTTTTTACGCTTGCCACTGCTTTGCCAGGCAAACTGTTGACAATTTCATCATCTTGTAAGACTTTCAGCAAGCTTTCCTTCCTCACATCTGCCAAGGTTTGAAGCTTTTCAACTGTCTTATCGCCGATTCCACGCTTCGGTTCGTTGATGATTCTTCGAAGGGATAAATCATCTGCAGGATTTTCCACCAACCTCATGTAGGCCATGATGTCCTTGATTTCTTTTCTATCGTAATATTTAACTCCCCCCAAAACTCTGTAGGGGATGTCTCTGCTCATGAGAGCCTCTTCAAAGGTTCTGGATTGTGCGTTGGTTCTGTACAGAATGGCAAAATCCTTATACTGCAGTTCGCCTCCCTTTTGGTGATGGATTTCCGCCGCAATATATCGAGCTTCTTCCTTTTCATCATCCGCTCTGTAATACCGAACCTTCTCGCCTTTATCCTTGGTTGTCCAAAGCTTTTTAGACTTTCTGTCCTTATTATTGGCAATGACGGAATATGCTGCTTCCAAAATATTGGCCTGAGAGCGATAATTTTGCTCCAACTTAATCACTTTAGTATCCCTAAAGTCTTTTTCAAATTCCAAAATATTTTTAATATCTGCCCCACGCCACTGATAAATACATTGATCGTCGTCACCTACCACGCAGATATTTTCATATTTCTGTGCCAGTAGCTTCACCATCTTGTACTGAATGTGGTTGGTGTCTTGATATTCATCCACCATGATGTATTGGAATCTATCTTGATAGTATTCCAAAATATCCGGGTTTTGTTCAAAAAGTTTTACCGTATTTAGAATTAAATCGTCAAAATCCATGGCATTGTTCTTTTTCAAAACATTTTGGTATGCTTGATAAAGCCCAAAGATGGTTTTGCTTTTAAAATCCTCACCGTTGGCCTGCAAAAATTGTTGGGGGGAAAGGGCCTTTTCCTTACAATCGCTGATAATGCTGAGCATATATTGCACGGTGAATTTTTTATCATCCACATTCTGCTCCTTGATGCAATTTCTCATGACCACCTTTTGATCCGTAGGGTCGTAGACCACAAAATCCTTATTGAACCCCAACACCTCAGCATTGCTTCGTAAAATTCTGAGGCAAGCGGAGTGAAATGTCAAAATCCACATACCGGAGGTGGAGCCTACCAGAGCCTCCACCCTTTCTCTCATTTCTCCTGCCGCTTTATTGGTAAAGGTTACCGCCAGAATATTGCCGGGTCGGATTCCCTCTTCTCGCACCAAATAAGCGATGCGATGGGTCATGGTACTGGTCTTACCGCTCCCCGCTCCTGCCAAAATCAGCAGAGGTCCTTCCTTATGTACTGCTGCTTCTCTTTGCTTTTCGTTTAATTTGTTCAGGTAGTCCATATATCTCCTTAATTTATTAGAAATGCTAGTTTTTTAGTGCTTCCAGTGCTCTCTCGGGATCGCTCACCTTCATGATGAAGGGAGCCTTCCCATCCCTTGAATATCCATACATGTAGGAAAGATTGATTTTCGCCGCTGACAATTTTGTCAACACTTCATGTAGGGATCCGGGTACATCCGGAGCTTCTATGCAAATGACATCAGTAAGCTTTACAGAAAAATCACCGGCTTTTAAAACCTCTGCGCCTTTTTCTACTTGGTCAACGATCATTCTGAGAACGCCGTATTCCTCTGTTTCCGCAATGCTTAGAGCAGAAATATTGATACCGTTCTCTGCCAGAACGGAGGTTACATCCTCCAATCGACCCGTTTGGTTCTGCAAGAAAACAGATAATTGTTTAATGATCATGTTTCACCTCTACATCCTCTCTTGGGAATATCCCTAATCTATTTATATTTTTCTGTTATCAATTACCCTCTGAGCTTTTCCTTCGCTGCGTTTTAAAGTCTTATTTTCCACCAAACTGATAATTACACTGATGCCCAAAACGCTTTCCACTGAATGTTTAATCTTATTCCTTAAATTATTTAGCTCTCTCATTTCGTCAGAGAAGAACCTTTCGTCGATTTCAACCTGAATTTCCAAAGTATCCATTGTGCCCTGACGATCCACAATGAGCATATAGTGAGGCTTGGCTTCGGGAATTTCCAGAAGTACACTTTCCACTTGAGAAGGAAATACGTTGACCCCTCTGATGATGAGCATGTCATCGGATCTTCCGAAGATCTTGGCCATTCTCACATTAGTTCGTCCACACTGACATTTCTCATAATTTAAGCTGCTCAAATCTCTGGTTCTATATCGTATTAGGGGCATAGCTTCTTTAGTAATGGTAGTAAACACCAATTCCCCTGTCTCGCCATGAGCCATACTCTCCAAGGTGTCGGGATTGATGATTTCCGGCACAAAGTGATCCTCTGCAATATGTAATCCGTCGTGGAAGGAGCAACTGTTAGACACTCCGGGGCCGATAATTTCACTTAAACCATAAATATCATGAGCTTCAATATCCAAACCTTTTTCAATTTTCATACGCATTTCTTCGCTCCAAGGCTCTGCACCGAAAATTCCGATTTTTAACGGTAAGGATTTTGGATCAATTCCTTCCTCTACTAAAGCTTCAGCCAAGTATGCCGCATAGGAAGGTGTGCAAGCCAAAACCGTGCTTCCAAAATCTTGTAAAAGTGTCAGCTGTTTGGCAGTATTTCCTCCTGAAATGGGAACTACCGTGGCACCTAACTTTTCCGCACCGTAATGAAGGCCAAGTCCCCCTGTAAAAAGTCCGTATCCGTAGGCGACTTGAATGATATCTTGCTTATTACCGCCTGCACAACAGATGGCTCGTGCCACCACTTCAGAAAAGGTTTCCACGTCTTTCCGGGTGTAAGCCACTACCGTAGGTTTTCCCGTGGTTCCTGAAGAGGCGTGAACCCTTACCACTTCGCTTTTGGGTACTGCAAAGAGGCCAAAGGGATAATTATCCCTCAAATCCTGCTTCGTTGTGAAAGGAAGTTTTACCAAGTCATCGATATCCTTAATGTCTCCCGGTTCTATTCCCATCCCTTGCATTTTTTTCTTATAGAATTCTACATTATAAAAAACCCTGCTGACCATATCCTTTAATCTGCGGCTCTGCAAGCTGTGCATTTCATCTCTGCTCATCTGCTCAATAGGCTCATTCCATATCATCCTTACATCCCTTCCTTTCAATTGAATCTTAAAAAATCATACCCTTTATGCCCTCTCATGTCAATATAAATGTGTATTTATATCCACTTTTCACTCCCTTTTAAAAACTGTATTACATATCATTTTTTGGCTTTTAAATCATAGTTAGCTATATAAAATATTTTTGAGAATTATGTATTAATCAATTACTAATTTTATCTAATAAAAATTCCAAATAATTAGATCTTTTAAAAATATTCCTGTAAATTAAGAACCAATTTTTAAGAATTGCATATAGTAATATAAATCCAAATAAATAATTTAGATTGTAGGAGGTACTTATATATGAGAAGTAATTGTTGTGGAGGAATTGACGATAGCCTTCTTTTCTTCTTCCTTCTGTTATTGCTGATTATCATGAATCCCGGAGTATTTAGCTGCGGTAATAATGCTTGCTGCTAATTGCACCTTGCTCAGCTCAGACAATCAGTAAAAAAACAAAGAACGCTTGATAAAAAAAGCGTTCTTTGTTTTTTTTGAGAAAAAGTATTATCCGGCAAATAATGTCGCGGGAGCTTTTCGCTCCTGATTATAGTATGAGCAAACCAATTAAGAATATGAGTTTTTCTTTAAACCAATTTCTGGTATAATCCTAAAATTTCTCGATAGGTTTCTTCATTTAATTGACCGGTCATGCTGGGAGTTTCAAAAAATCTCTTAGGGATTTTTACTTCGTTAACATCAAATCCCAATCTTTTCTTAATTCTCTGTTTCGTTTCAAAGATTCTTCTAGCAATTTCGCTTAAATCTTCATCCTTCAAGGTGTATCCCACAGAATCCATGGCCATCAATATGGTTTCCCTATCATAGACCTTTCGTGCAAATAGGCAAATGATGAGAGAATTCAACAGGCACCTTTCCACCTCTTCCGAGTAAAGTTTTTTTGCAATCTGCTCATTGGTCAGCTTCTCTTTACTCTGATCGATGGAATATCCCCCATTACACAAATGAGAATGACGAGCCCCTACAGCGGCACCTACCAGAGATCCGTATCCCGTATGATATCCGGAAGTCTCATTTCCGGCGATTGCTATAGCAAAATCTTCGCCGCCGTATTTCGAGGAAGCGTAAGCCACCCCTTGAGAAAGAGCTTTATAAAATTCATTGACTGCCAATCCGATATTTTCAATTGCCTGTAAATAGCCCTGCTGGTCTCCAAAGTTTAGAGGCACCAAAGTATCCTTTTCAGAAATCAATCCCTTTGATAAGGCTTCCGTAGCCCAACCCAAGGCAACACCTGCAGACATGGCATCAAGACCCATTTCTTCCACTTTATTGATAAGTTCTAAAATTTCATCCGTTTTATCAATACCTAAAAAGCTTCCCAAAGAAAAGATTAATTCATAGTCATAACCCACCTGCACGGATTCATACTCATAGCCCTTGTCAAATTCCTTACGATACTGACCGATGTGGATACAACCTACAGGGCATCCAGTACATGCCATCTTCCTCACCAGATTTTTTTTCGCAAAGGCTTCTCCCGATATGTTTTCCGCCTTATCAAAGGAGGCACTTTGAAGATTTAAGGTAGGCATTCCTCCCCCAACACTTAAAGGCTCCACGTTGACCGGAGTTCCCAAATCGTGATATTTTTCCATCAGCTCCGTGTCCGTAGCTTTTTTATAAATAGATTTATAAGCTTTTAAATAAGCGGGCAAATCTTTTATGGGCATTTCTCGATCTCCTGTGATGGAGATGGCCTTAATATTCTTGCTACCCATGACGGCTCCCAAGCCTAACCGTCCAAAATGACGATAAGTGTCGACGCATACATTTGCATAGGCACAGAGATTTTCTCCTGCAGGTCCGATGCGTAAAATGCTTCGTTTTCCGGATCCCGGTTCACGCTCTCTGATAAATCTGCCGATCTCCTGAGCATTGAGACCCATAAAAGCTCTGGCATCCTTAAATAAAACTTCCTTTGAGTTGATTGAAAGATAACATCCTTTATCGTTTTTTCCTGTAATCACCATGGCATCATATCCTGCCATGATCATGGTCATGGCCATTCTGCCCCCCGCATAGCTTTCTCCCAACTCTCCGGTCAAGGGAGAGACAAACATGGCAACTGTTTTCGTAACTACGGGGAAAATTCCGGAAAGGGCGCCAATGGCAAAAATCATGGGCTGGCTTTCGTGAAGGGGCTCTTTGCCATCCTGCAGGTTTTCTTCCAAAAGCTTGGATGCCACACCTACACCTCCAAGGTAAGGCAGCAGATCCTTCCGTTCCTCAATCTTGAAGGTTTTTTTATTCATATCTATGGTCAATACCCGAATAAACTCCTTACCCATTTAACCTTGCACCTCCTCTCCCATTTCCATTGTAATGCAACTGTGAGGACAATAAGTAACACATAACCCGCAATGCTTACAGATTAGAGGCTTTTTTTCTTCATCAAAGAATACGGCTCCTGCTATACAGGCCTTTGCACATGCTCCACAGCTGATGCATTTTTCCCGATCCAAAAGGGCTCCGCCTCCGGGGCGTTGGTTAAGAGCTCCTACCTTGCAGGCTTCAACACAAGCTCTTTCCTCATCGCATCCCAAGCAAACCATTGCATAAAAGCTACCCTGCATTCCCCCCTTTGTCTTTATTTTAATAGCACTTTGATTGATACTGTGATTTTTATGATTGACGGCGGCGCACATGAGCATACAGGTAAAGCACCCGATACACTTATTCATGGACTTTGCCTTTAACGTTCCGGCCTTTTCCACATCCATCCTCCTTTTTACATCCTTTAAATTACATAACTAAAACTTAAAACCATACATATTTAAATTATAATCCATTTAGAATCCCCCTGCAATGTCTTTCTATGTAAAGAACCTACTTGTTTGGGCAAATCAGATTATAAATTTCACTTTTTTGGGGAACTAAATATTTGAATGAATAATATTTAAAATTTTTTATAATTTCTTTAGAATCAATTGATTAATATATTTAAAAAACTATAGAATGTTCTGAATTAAAATGCTTGTAGGATAAACCTTCCTATAGTAAACTATGAATAAGTCAGTGAAAATAGCAAATCATAGAGTATTGTGTTAGGAGATGAGAAAATGAATGTTAAAATAAATTTAATTGTGTCCCCCAGAAGCAACCCCCTGGTCTGCGAATATCCTGTGGGAACCACTCTGGAGCAAGTGGTAAAGGATTTTCAGAAGGATTTACCTTACGATAATTTGTTGGCTAAAGTCAGTCATAAATTTGAAGAATTGACCCTTCCTCTGACGGTGGACTGCACCGTGGAGCTTTTAGATATGCGCAGTCAAGCGGGAAATCTAGTTTATCAAAGAAGCGTATCCATGCTTTATTTAAAAGCCATCCGAGATGTATTAGGTCATAAGGCTACTGCAGTAATAGAAAATTCACTGAGTAAAGGCTTATACACCTATATAAAAGGAAGCGAACCACTTTCAACGGAAAGCATCAGTAAGATTCAAACTCGAATGGAAGAATTGGTAAAAGAGGACATCAAATTTGAGAGGCACATTGATTCCAAGGAAGCTGCTATGAATTGGCTTCTGGAAGACGGCCTTCATGAAAAACAGAAGATGTTAAAACATGCGGAGGATGTTACTCAAGTTAAATTTTACTCATTGGGAGGTTTGAAAAATTTCTTTTACGGTCTAATGGTGCCTTCCACCGGTTACATCAAATACTTTGAATTAGTGCCTTATCGTCGCGGCATTATCCTGCGTTTCCCCCACCCAAAAACCCCAAATGTAATTCCCGAATTTGTGGATGAATTTAAGCTTTACAATGCCTTTGCCGAAATCAAAAGCTGGGGTAAGCTCATGAACATCACCTATGTGGGGGACATGAACGAAATGGTGGAAAACGGAGGTTACAAGGATATTATCCAAATTTCCGAAGCGCTCCACGAAAAGAAGATTGCACATATTTCTGACATGATTACAAAAGGAAAAAAACGCATCGTCCTCATAGCCGGGCCATCCTCTTCCGGTAAAACCACCTTTGCCAAAAGGCTTTGCATTCAGTTGCGTGTAAACGGCTTAAACCCCATCTACATGAGTACGGATGATTACTTTGTAGAGCGAGGGAGCACACCTTTAGATGAACACGGCGAACCAAATTTTGAAGATATAGAAGCCATAGATATCAATCTCTTTAATAAAAATATGAATGGATTATTAAAGGGTGAAGAGGTTGACCTTCCAGTCTTTGATTTTATCCACGGCACAAAACAGTTTGGAAAAAGAATTGTAAAGGCGGATCCCACCCAGCCCATCGTCATCGAAGGAATTCACGGCTTGAACCAAAAGATGACAGAAAAAATTCCTTCTGATCAGAAGTTTAAAATTTATATCAGTCCATTGACCCAGTTAAATATTGACGAACATAACAGGATTCCCACCACAGATGCCAGAATGCTGAGAAGAATGGTAAGAGATTATCAATTTAGAGGTCATTCTGCACAGGGTACCATTCGTGAATGGCCAAAGGTGAGAGCCGGCGAAGATAAGAACATCTTCCCCTTTAATGGAGAAGCCGATGTATTTTTCAACTCTGTTCATATTTATGAGCTTTCCGTTTTAAAGAAGTATGCAGAACCTCTTTTAAGGGAAATTAAACCTGAAGAGGCTGAGTATGCCGATGCTGTACGAATATTGAAGTTTTTAGACTTCTTTCAAACCATTGAGGATGACTCCATGATTGCTAACAATTCCATAATTCGAGAATTTATCGGGGGTAGCATATTCGTATAAATTTTATTTAGCAATTCCAATTTACAACTATACTATATTTAAAAAATTAATTTAGATAATGAATAAAGATTATGAATAATTTATGTTTAGAAAATCCAGAATATTGGTATTAATAACCAAAATTAACTTTTATGTGTAATAACAAAGGAGAAGAGAAAATGAAAGATTTAAAAGGAACACAGACATTTGATAATCTCATGTCAGCTTTCGCAGGGGAATCCATGGCAAGAAATAAATATACGTATTATGCTTCCGCCGCAAAAAAAGAAGGTTATGAGCAGATCGCAAAGATATTTGAGGATACCGCAAATAACGAAAAGGCACATGCAAAAATGTGGTTTAAGCTGTGTACAGGAATTGGCACTACTGCAGAAAACCTACAGCACGCCGCAGAGGGTGAAAACTTTGAGTGGACTGAAATGTACAAGGAATATGCAAAGGTAGCAAAGGAAGAAGGCTTCCCGGAAATCGCGGCTCAAATGGAAGGTGTAGCATCCATAGAAAAAGAACACGAAGAGCGCTACAGAGCCCTTTTGAAAAATGTTCAAGAAAATAAGGTTTTTGAAAAGGATAAGGCTGTGGAGTGGAGATGTGAAAACTGCGGTTATGTATACGAAAGCATGAACGCTTATGCGGAATGTCCCGTTTGTCAACATCCAAAGGCTTACTTTGCATTAAACTCTCGAAATTATTAGACAAGGACTACGGACTTTCACCGCTTGGATTGCGCCCATGCTAAGCGCACTTTTAAATAACCCCATTGGAGTTCGATCCAAGGGGGTTATTTTTTCAGTATTTTACGTTCAGAAATATATAAATTTATATCTTCTACAATATATCTTGATCCTACAGTGTGTAAAGCTTCATAATATGCTCGTATATATTCCATCACTCTATAACGATTAAAAAGTTCAATCACTTTTTTACCGCTAAGTCCTTCCGCATTTTTATATTCTTCAATACAATAAATAATAAAATCCGTCTTATGATCCACGTTATGCTTCCTCCGGGTAAGTAATGTTTCCTGTTGCCATTTCCTCATTTAACATATCTATAAGTGTTTTAGAACTCAAATGCCACAGTTTTGTTTTTTCGTTCTCTAACTTTGAATAAAGGAAGGATGTGTATAAAAGAGTAATGGCATCTTTTTCTGATGCTCCATTTTCTTTAATAATACATTTAACAAGTGACGGCACAAGTAGTTCCATTATACTCTTGAATTCATTATTCTCCATGCTGATGCCACTCCTTTTCGCTTAAAGCGTTTGTAAATTTTAAAAATGACAGTGCTTTTTCACTGCAAAAAGTCATTTGATTATATAGCTGATTTATTTTCAGTTTTTCTAAGGTTTCTGCTTTTGTGTATAACCCTGCTTCATAGGCGATAAAGGTTTTGTAAATCATATCATTGGCAACAGGACCATATATAATATCATATTTTTTACCATTATATGCGCCACTTCTATTTTCAAAAACAAAATCAAGCCAGCTTTCATTAGGATCTTCAAAATTTAAAACATCAAGATTTTCATTTAAATCATCAAAATCCACATGGTAAATGCTAACATACCATTCTTTACTACTCCTGCGTTCTCCGACTTTCTGGGCAAAGTTAACAGCCTGTCCCTTATTGGTTGTAGTATAGAATCCTGCACCAAAATCAAGAGTTCTCGTTTGATAAATTAAACGTGGATTATTTACGATTATATCACTGCCATGGTATAAAATCATATCATTTACTCCCATTTGTTATTAAGCATTTTTAATATATTTTATCATAGATTTTTAAATTTGCAATATTGAGATAATAATATCTGATGTAATGATATGGTAGATAAATAGATGATTCTATGAGTATAAATCCAACAAACTTACTCCAAGGGAAAAATAGAAAGGATGCAAGAAAGCATCCTTTTATATTGAAATTTCCTTAAATTTTTAGTACCTTATTTGATAAAATTCTTTTACTCAGCCACAATTTTTTCAAATTCTGCTACGACCTTTTCAAATTCGTCGTCGTCGTCTATATCCACCAGTTCAAATTCTTCTTCTGCAACTTCTTTATATCCGTAAATATAGACATCATCAGAATCATCATCCGGAATTAATGCGATGTATTCTTTACCATTGTAATCAAATACTCCCATAATTTCACATTCCACTTCTACGCCATCGTCGAATTCCAATGTGATGTAATCAGCTTCATCATCCTTTGCACAATCACAGTCAGGTCCACAGCCTCCGGGAATGCATTTTTCTTTATCTGTCATAAAATTTATCCTCCATTATCACTTTTATGATTATTGTTTGCAATTACTATAACATTAAACCTAAGAAGTTTCAATGAAAATATTCATATACTTTTTCTGCAGCTAATTTTGTCATGTTTGGAGCTTCACAAAGCTCCTCTATGCTTGCCTTTTGAATGGCTTCCATACTTTTAAAGTGAGAGAGTAAACCCATCTTTCGTTTTTCCCCAACCCCTTCTATGTGATCCAAAGCAGAAGCCATCATGCTTTTATTTCTTAGTCCCCTATGATAGTCGATGGCAAATCGATGGACTTCTTCTTGAATTTTTCCTAAATAAGTTTTTAAAAACAGGTGCTCCTGTAAGTCAATTTCCTCATTGTGATAAATCAGCCCACGGGTTCTATGTTTGTCATCTTTTACCATTCCTGCCACAGGGATATCTATTTGCATGGCCTTAAGTACCTGTTCCACCACCGACACCTGGGCTTTGCCTCCATCCATCAGGATTAAATTGGGTAAGTGAGAAAAGCCACTGCTGCCATCCTTTGCTCTCTTCATTCGCCTATAGAGAACCTCCTGCAAACTGCCGTAGTCGTTTGGTCCCTCGATAGTTTGGATCTTAAATCTTCGGTATTCCTTTCTGTCCGGTCGTCCTTCTTGAAACACTACCATGACTCCTACAGAATCCACCCCATTGGTATTGGAAATATCATATGCTTCGATACGCCAGCCATAAATTCTCTGCTGTTCATTTCTAAAAATCTTATTTAAGCTTTCCTCCTCGGCTATGATACGTTCTCTGTTTTTTCTCTGCCTATCGCCTAAGAGTTTGGTGTTTTCCACAGCTTTAGCTTCCCTGGCAATTTTCGAGGCTTTGGCAATCTTGGCCATCTTCGTCATCTCGTGAACATGTCCGATGTAATCCCTGTATGCCGCTGCCAATTCAAAATTCAGGTTCTCCGCTTCCCTATTCATTTTTTCCGTAAGGAAAGCCAAAACAGGAGCATCCTTTCCTAATAAAAATTGCTCTACCTCACCAATAGCTTTTAAGTAAGTCTCGTGATCTGCCTTTCCCACACACATCCCCGGACATTGCTGAATGTGAAAATTTAGACAAGGGGTGTGGTTAGTGGGAAAGTTCTGCCAGCCACACCTCTTTAATGTATATACGTGGTTCAGTAGCTCGATGATATTGTTTACCACTGCAACATCGGTGTAAGGGCCAAAGTATTTTGCACCATCCTTCTCAATCCGCCTGGTCTTTAAAATTCGAGGCCACTTTTCATCGGTTATCTTAATATATGGAAAGGTCTTATCATCCCTCAAGAGTACGTTATACTTTGGCATGTATTTTTTAATAAGATTACACTCCAGAATTAGGGCTTCCATCTCCGTTTTTGTTTGGATAGTGGTGGTATCCGCAATGTTTTTTACCAAAGATCTAGTCTTTGCATCCTGATTTTTTGAGGATTGAAAGTATTGTCTTACCCGACTTCTTAACGAAACGGCTTTTCCTACATAAATGATATTGCCATCCTTATCCTTGTGGAGGTATACTCCCGGACTATCCGGCAAATTATCTAAGTCCACTTTTTTTCCTCCTTTCAACATCCTTGACCCAGGCTTCCCAAGCCAGCTGTTGAGGTGTTTTCCCCTCATCTTCCTCTTGCTGCTCTAAATTGTATTTTATTTCTATTTTATTTTTTTTCTTGACATAGTGCCTGATGAAAATACATATTACCACTATAAAAATCACACCGATCAAGGATAAGAAAAACCATCCCAATTCCGCATGACTGTCGGGTATGCCGAAGACGGACCAAATACCACCCTTATCCACGGATTGCGCTGCCGTCACCTCAACACTATGAATGAGCTCACCAACTTGATAAACGTCTATGACACCGATTTTTTGACCTTGAGCCACAGGAGCTTTGATCTTATCAAATCGCATTTGGGTTTTTACAATGTCATCAGATGCCTTGATGGGTAAAGTAAGGGCTATCGTTTCCGATGCAATGGCACCCACTCTTCTCACTGCACCATTCCTTACTCTGGGGTATTCCAAGGGAGCACCTTTTTGCATAACCACCACCGTCTTATAGTTGGCAAAACCAAAATCCAGCATGTTGATACAGTCCGCAAATCTGCCTTCATCAGAAGATTTTAGGACTACGGCAATCAGCTCTGTGTCCCCCCGTTTTGCAGAGGCTATGAGGCAATTTCCCGCATTAGGGGTATACCCTGTCTTAATGCCTGTGGTTCCTTCATATCGAGCCGATCGGGGATGACCATTTACTTGAATTAAATAGCTTTCATCATATAGCAGTCTGTTGGTAGTAATATACAGCCTTTCCCCGGATAGATTGGTGGGTGCTACAATCCACTGATAAGCTGCCACCATCTCTCTAAAAACAGGATTTTCCATGGCTTTTTTAGCAATTAAAGCTAAGTCATATGCAGTGGTATAGTGAGTATCCTCGTGCAATCCGTTGGGGTTTGCAAAGTGAGTGTTCATGGCGCCCAATTCTTTTGCCTTTTCATTCATTAGGGAACTAAATGTGGCTATATCCGGAGAAACTGTCTTTGCCAAGGCTACCGCTGCATCATTTCCCGAGACCAGTAAAAGTCCATAGAGCAAGTCTTTCACAGAGAGTTGTTCTCCTGTCACCAGATTGGCACTGGTACCTCCTGTAGCGGCCGCCTGCCCATCTACGGTTATCATTTGATCCAAAGGTAAATTTTCTAAGGTAAGCAAAG
>CAYWVS010000037.1:0-31281 GCA_964461765.1 uncultured Anaerovorax sp. | reverse complement strand
TGACAGCTTGTCTATATTAACAAATCCTTTCTTTCCTGTCAACACTTTTTTCCAACTTTTTTTTATTTATTTTTCTTTTTTTTTAATTCTTCAACTTTATCGTTGAAATTTCAACATTTTATGCTTTTTGATTTTATCTCTTTTTTCGTTTTTAGACCTTACTTCAGCTTTCTTTCCTTGTTCTTGTTTTCTTTTCCACTCATATTTCACTATCCCTTAGGAATTTACTATGCTTATACACTTTGGTTTCTAATTTCCCTTAACGTCTAATATCTTTTCTCTAAGGCTTTTTCCATTTTCTTCTTTTACATATATAATGATACCAGGGTCAAAAGATATATGGGCTATGATTGGTTACATACTATGACTTAATTAGGGCCTTATTTTCAAAGGGTTTATGCAACCCGCAGATCAAATAAACTATAATTCCTACTATATTATAGCAGCCAAAGAAAAGATAAACTGTCCCTGCTCCGTATGCATCTAAGATCATGCCTCCGAAGAAAAGGCATATAATGGTACTGCAATTGCTAGAAATTGATTGATATAAGGTCATGGCCATGCCGATGGCTTTCTGATCCACCAGACGAGAAATGTATTTTACAAACTCTACCAAAACGATTCCGTTCACCATTCCTTGCAGAAAAAAGGTGACCAATAAAAATAGGTGACTTGGTTCTGTGCCATACCATATATAACGTGCCGCGGAAATGCACATGGCTATAAGAATCATCTTCTCCGGCGTAAATCTTTCTGATATTTTTTCAGTCCACGCCATAAAAGGAATTTCACTGGCAACCATTAAGAGCAAAGCTAACCCGATCCCTGCAAGACTTCCTCCCACTTCAGTATATAGGAAGCCAAAATAGGTATTATGGGCAATGCTTGTTCCACAGACAAAAAATGCACTGAGCAGCAACATCATAAGCCTCTTGTTTTTTAAAAGATTACCAAGACCTGTCCCATGTGCCTCATGTTCTCCAATTTCATCTATAGAAAGATTCTTTCTTAAACGACTTCTTTTAATCATGATTATCAGCAAAGCAGTAACAAAAAAGCTAACGCTGTATAATGGAAAGATTATTTTCAATCCTATATATTCCGCAAGCTGCCCTGAGATCAAAACGGCAATGCCAAAGCCAAAGGCACCCCATTTTCGGATAGCGCCGAATCCATAGGGGGAATCCAAGGCCATAGCATCACATAAAGGCATAACCGGTGTTTGAAAAAAAGACAATAGACAATATCCTATTAAAAACAAAGGAAATATCTTTACCGGCATTAAAAGCAAAACTAGCAACATAGCAGCAAAACAAAGTATCATCATGGTATTCATTCCCATAGATTTTTGATCCTTATGGTGCACTTTTCCCCAAAAGGGAGAGGCAAAAATCCCCGTCATGGTAGCAGCCGCAGTAATCATTCCAATCTGTGTACCCGAAAAAGATACCGAGCTTAAATACTGACCCAGAAGAGGATTCAGAAATCCTAAGGCACCATAAGAAAAGATAAAAACTCCTACATAATTATAATAATCTCGTTTCAATTGAGACCTCCTAGGGATATTTCTCCATCATGTTATCATAACTTTGCATATAATTCAAGGCGACAGTTGATAATATATAGTAATTGATGTACTGTTGGCAGGGTGTGTCCAGTAACTGTACTGTAGACACTTTAAATGTGATTTATTTACATTTTGTAATTGGTTTACTGTAATAAGTAGCAATACTTTCATCGAGACATGTACATATTACACAGATAGGGAGGGGTATTATTGTCTATCATCATCGTCCGAACTTTGATTTTATATTTAGTGGTTTTGATCGCCATTAGGATCATGGGGAAATCCGAACTTTCCAGTATGGATCCCTTTCAAATAGTCATCCTGTTTATGATGGCCGAGTTGGCTGCAATCCCCATCGACACACCGGACAGTTCACTAATATACGGGGTGGGAGCAATTTTTACACTGCTCTTTCTACAAGTAGTCATTTCTTTGCTTTGTTTAAAAAGTGAAAAAATGCGTGTTATTTTTAGCGGAAAACCCAGCGTTTTAATCAATAACGGTCAAATTAATAAAGAGGAAATGGCTAACCAAAGAATTAATTTAGATGACCTGAATGAACAGCTTCGTTTAAAAAATGCACCTTCTATTGCAGATGTTGACTATGCTATCCTTGAGGCAAACGGAGATCTAAGCGTCATTACAAAACCGGAAAAAAGACCCTTGACTCCATCAGATTTAAACATAGAAATGGCGGAAGAAATTGTCCCTGTGGTATTGATTTCAGATGGTCAACTTTATGAGCAAAATTTAAGATATGCCGGCTTTGAAGAAAAAAAATTACAATCAGCAATTAAAAAAGCAGGCTTTCAAGGTTATGAGGATATCTTTCTTTGTCTTTGTGACGAAAAAAAGAATTTTCATATTTACGAAAACAACAAACGTTCTGCTAATGATAAACTACAAGAGATACAAGATAAAAAGGAGGAGAGCCCTTACCTATGAAAGCGTTAATCATTTCTACTACATTTCTGGGAGTATTACTTTTAAGTTGGTGGGCTTTTTCTGACTATGCAGATCGTTCCTTAGAGCCTCTCATGGATATGGCTGAAAATCAATTATTACAGTCTGCCAGAAAGGAACACTGGGATATTGCAAAACATCAAATGGAAGAGTTTACAGAAAAATGGCATAAGGATAAAAAAATATACTCCTATTTCTTTCAAACCAGGGTAATCAATGAAATCGATTTTTCCATTGCAAGATTAGGGGAATATGTCCGTTCTGAGGATCTGACCAGTACTTCGGGTGAATTGGCTTATATTAAGGAACAATTAAAATACTTACATGCAAATGAAAAATTTACAATTGAAAATATTTTTTAATCATTTAATTTTTATACTTTGATTTTCTATGATTAAATATTTGTTTACACTTTATTTAAATGTTTTTCTTCCACTTTATTAAACATTCATTTTTTAACGTTTTAATTAGCTTTTGATTCATATGATTCGCTTATTTAAAACTTTAGATTACGCTAAATTAAATATTTATTTTTAATGTTTTTAATTAGCTATCTTTAATTAAATATATATTTTGATACCGGGGTCAAAAGCCCAATATTATTAAATATTTAGATTTCACCATACTATATATATTAATGTTTTAAGGTGTTAACGCTTTATATTGTGGGTAGTCTTAACAGTTATTGCTTTTGACCCTATTTTAACTTTTTTAATTGCTTTATTAATATAATTTTTACACTTTGATCGCTTTTATTAAATATTGATTTTTAACGTTTTCCATTTCTACGTTTATTAATAATTGAATTCAAAATTCTTATACTACAAATTTATGCTTGTAAAAGCACCTTTAATGCTATAAAATGAAAAGCGGTAGAGTAAATATTGTGCGTAAAGTGCCATAGGATGGGATGTTGCTTATGGACGAAAAACAAAATTAGTTTGCGGTACAATATTGCGTCCACTACTGCATTAAGGAAATCATCATAAGTTCTTTTCTCTTTAATGTAGTTAATCGTAATTATATTTAAAGTAGAAAGGATTTTTTTATGCAACAAACAATAAGTGCGTCTAAATTAATTATCTCAGCATTGTTGATGGCTTTGGAAATTATTTTAACTAGGTTTCTATCTATCACCCTTCCTTTTGTCAGAATCGGATTCGGTTTTTTGCCTATTTCTATTATCGCCATTCTTTATGGTCCGTTGTGGGCCGGAACCGCCTATGCATTGGGGGATATTTTAGGAATGTTGATCTTTCCTGCTGCACCCTACTTTCCCGGTTTTACCTTCACCGCATTTTGTACCGGAGCAGTATATGGCTTAATCTTACATAAAAGGGAAATCACTCTAAAAAGGGTCTTTTTAGCGGTGTGTATAGTCTGCGTGGTACTGAATTTAGGTTTGGATACATATTGGCTTTACATCCTTTATGATACGGGAGTAGTGGGCTTCTTGCCGGGTCGGCTGATTAAATGTGCTATCATGATTCCCCTTCAGACCTTTCTTATTTACTTCCTTTATCATCGATGTGTGAAAAAGGTAGCCTTACCACATTAGTATCTGCACTTTCCATTTTTCAAGGGGCTACCACTGGGGTTATACTGGTGAATAATTACATTTTAAAGGAATTAAAAAACAAGATATAGAAGATTTAACCCTTTTCTTTATTCCATCTACAATTTTAGATGTCGCAATATTAAACATGAAATAGTGGATTTAATCTAAAGAGCTGAACACATCCCTCAGCAGTGATTGAAAGAGAAAAAAGTGATTGAAAGAGAAAAAGCTGTAGTCATTTTTCACTACAGCTTTTATCAGCGTTATGCTCCCGTTTTATCGGCGGTTTTAATTTAACATTTCTGATAGACTTTTTATACACTTAAAGCAATTTTTAAACTAGAGTGTTTTTAATCAACACATTTCTGCCAGACTTTGAAGTCTTGTTCGTATTTGTTCGAAAGAAGTAGCTTCCTGGTCTATTTCTATAACAATATGTTTTATTTCTTTTTCATCTAATTCTTTATGATAAATGGCATAGTCGAATTCTTCCGGATCACAGAATTTCATCATACAGACGATTACAGCGTCTGCTTCTTTCTCTTCTGCCATTTGTATCAATTTATGCCCTCTGATCTTTTTAAAATCCCCTGCCAAAGAACAACCTTCTAGGTTTTGCCATTGCTTTGCCAACCTGTATAAAGGGCGTCCGCCTTCTGGCACCAAAGTTCTCACCTGCTTTGACTCCTGCACCAGATCATCACCTACTACAGCCATTCCAAGCTCCGCCATAATGTCAAGGATTTCATTTGGCTCTGCTGTGATCCCTGTTAAAATCACTTTTGTTCCCTTCCATTGAACATCAGCCAATGCATTTAATTCCTTTACAAGTTCATTCAGTTTTTCTGTATGGTCTTTTTTATCCATGAAGAAACGAGACTTTATGATTCCGTGCCGTACTCGGGGCATAATGATATCTAAATGATGGTTTGCAACTTCAGTGAATGTCAATACTGCATTTCGGTTTTGGTTATAAATTTCTATACTGTTTTCAATCTCTTTATCCGTTATTTCCATATTTAGCAATTTTTCCAACTTATTTCGTACCATCTGATATTCGGATTCCAGATATAAATTTGCGGCTTCGATTGCCCGATTTTGTGGATACGTAATCTGTATAACAGGGCAATTGGCTTTCCACTTCTGTCCAATGCATTTCAATGTATCGCAAAGAGTAGGAATGATGGCAACATCCAAAAGATCATAAGAACCTTGAAGCTGATATTCTAAAATACTTTGCATGATTGAGCAGGCAAAGGGCTGTATGTATGCTCTCGCCTTTGTTATTTTTGTGCTTCCGCCCCAGAGACCTGCCGGTATCATGCCTGCCGCATATACGATTTCCTCCGGCGTATATTCAGGTAACAACCCGGCAATTGGTTTACCGGTTGTTTCTTTCCAAGATTTTATTGCCAAGTCGGGATTATCTGCAATGTCCAATAGTTCATTGATTATTTCTTCGTACCTTGTCATCTCAATTTCCCTCCCTTGCCTGCTGCATCATTTCATTTAATGTTTGGACTCTCGTATCGAAGTTTGCCGATGTGAAATTTTTCGGATCCGTTTGGTCACCATCAAAAGTCACAAAGGGCATCTCCTTTTTCTTTTGTATTCCATCGATCATTTCAACCGAAAGAAAACTCATAATTTTACAGCTCCTATTGATGTGACATAGCAGACCATCGCATTGCCCATTGGTTAAAACATTGCTGATCATTTCAATTTTGCTGTCTAAGTCTACATTGGTAACAATGGAGGAATAAGCCTCTCCCATGGATTTTAAATCTCCCGGTGTATAGTGAAGTGACCACATTTCAGGATAACCGGATCCGGTTAACAGCATCCCCATGGTTTTTAATGTCTTAAACGTATGACCCAAATATGGCCAACAAGCGATTCCTTCCCAGGTAAGTCGATATTGTTCATTTTCACCGAAAGCAAATTTGCCGTTCTTCATATTTTGGTCTAATTCATCTGCAAACTGATTCATGACAATTTCACAATCTTTTCGTCCTCGAGCACATACGATTAAAGCCATATAGTTAAAAAAATCAAATCCATTGAGGGGAGATGGCTTATACTGGGCATACTTTGCTACTCTGTCCCAGGCTGCAATGGAACGTTGGCTTTGTTCCTGCACCTTTAAAAAGGCCTCGTGATCGAATGGTCTGCCGCATATTTCTTCCAGTTGCTGAATGGCATACTCCATTTGATTTTTTATGTATTCTTTCTTATGCTCATCCATGGGCATTTCATTGTTATACGGTGTATCGATAAAGATACAAGGTATATTTAACTCAGCCGCCAGATTTTCATACCATTTTAACAGTGTATTACACAAGTTATTGCATGTAATGATCAAGTCCGGCAAAGGACATAATTCACCGGGACAATCTTGCAGCAACTGCGGCATCTCTCCCGTTGAAGCGTATTCTTTCAATAATTCTAGGTAACCTAAATTTACTCTGGCATAAGAGCAACAGTCATTTGAATACCCTCTCTGCTCCGCAATTTCCAGCAAGGGCTCAGAACCCTTTTTTGCCCCGATGGCGGCAGCGTGGTTTTCAGGATAAACCATGGCAATATCCATGGCTCGGCAAAATTCATCCGGTGCAACAGAAGCTGACCAGCATACAAGTTTTCCTTCTTTCTTTGCACTTCTGGCCTCTTCGTATGATAATTCGCTGTAATAAGATAGTAATTCTTTCGCACTCATTGTTTCTAAACTTTTCATCCTACACTCCTTGTTTTTGACAGTCTTCGTATGCATATACCGCTGCGCCTAATGCACCTGTAATCTGGGGTTTCTCGGGAATCATGATAGATCTGCCTAGCTCGTTTTCTACCGCTTTTACAACCCCAAGGTTTAAAGCTACCCCTCCTGTCATCATGATGTCATCTTGGATGCCTGCTCGGCGAGCTAGGGCAACTGCCTTCACTGCAACGGACTGATGAATGCCGGCAATAATATTTTCCTTTTTTTCGCCTTTTGACAATTGTGAAATCACTTCCGACTCCGCAAAAACCGTACAGGTACTGCTGATGGGTGCAGGGTAATCCGCATTACTGCCTATTTCCGCCAAACTTGACACCTTTAGTTCCAAAATGTTTGACATAACATCCAAGAACCGTCCTGTACCGGCTGCACACTTATCATTCATAAAGAAACGTGTGACTTTTCCATCTTTGCCAACAATGATTGCTTTCACATCCTGTCCGCCGATATCAATAATTGTATGAACCGATGGCGCCAAATGATGGATCCCTTTTGCATGGCATGTAATCTCACTGATCTGTCGATTTGCTCCCTGAAACAGAAGGCGCCCATAACCGGTAACGCAGACTTGATCCATATCTAAGAGACTAAGCCCATGCTGATCTTCCAGAAGCTTTAACGCCTTTTCAGGACCGCTTGATCCCGTTCCTAAGGGAACCACTGCAACTGTAACAATTTCCTTGTTTTCATCTAATACAACTACTTTTGATGAAACAGAACCAATATCAATTCCCATTACATGCATAATCGGGATTTCCCTCCTTTACGCCTTTTGGCAAATAAGTACATGGGTTGAATGTAAAAATTTCCACTCTTGCCATTTATTAAGAACGTCTATATTTTTTTAGTACATCCTCGTCGATTTCAATACCCAATCCCGGTTGTTGCGGAATTGAAACCATTCCATCTTCGTCCGGTTGAAAATGATTTTTAATTAAGGTCTTGCTTAATACCGTCTCCTGCTGGCAATATTCCAAATACAGAGCATTTGGAATTGCACCGATCAGATGCAAACTGGCAGACATTAATACGCCAGTCTTAAATGCATGTGGAATCAATGGAATTCCTCTCAAATTGGCCATATCTGATACTTTTTTTGCAACTGTGATTCCACCACATCTGGACATATCCGGCTGAATTAAATCAATCCTGCAATCATCAATGAGTTCACGGAATTCTTGTACAGGACCTACTTCTTCTCCTGCAGAAATCCAGGTGTCCACGGAATTACACAATCTTTTATATCCATCCAAGTTGTCAGGGGTAAATGGCTCTTCAATCCATTTCAAATCATAATCATAGAGATCTCTGACGGTTCTTATGGCTGTCTTAGCATCCTTCCAAACCATTCCGATATCTATCATCAAGTCCTTTTCGTCTCCTACATATTTTCTGGCCCATTCAACCAGCTGGCAATCTTTCTTGGGGCTTTGACCAAGTGCTCCCCATCCAAACTTGAAGCCTCTGAAATTGATATGAGCATTTCTTTCAACAAGATTACGAATATCCGCTTCGTTATCCGGCATCAAGACGCTACAATACGCCGGAATTTCATCTCGAAACCCACCGCCTAGAAGCTTATAAATCGGCATACCCATTTTTTTGCCGTAAATATCCCATAAAGCAATGTCAACACCGCTCATGGCCTGAATTCCGGCGCCTCTTCTGCCATAGTAATAACTCAATTCATACATTTTTTGCCATAAGTACTCAATTCTCATAGGATCCTCTCCTACGAGAATATCTCGTAGCCCATGACAAACCATGTGTGAAGCTTTGGCATCAACAATGGCCTTTATCACATATGGGGAAGAGTCTACTTCTCCGTAACCAACAATTCCTTCATCTGTAGTAATTTTGATGAGAACCGTATCTTGACTGCCATCTCCAATTAGTTTGACTTCTTCCTGTCTAACAATAATTGCTTCAACATCTATAATAATCATTTTTGCCTCCATTGCTGCCGGTGCAGCTATAAATATTTTGTGAAACCTATAAATTTCACCTTAATCTCTAAGCCCTTTATACTCCACTTTTATTCCCATGGTTTAACGATGGCTTTAACAAGTTTAGGATCCTTTTTTTCAATCACTTTAAACGCTTCATTAATATCTCCTAAAGAATAAGAGTGTGTAACCATGTCAATTAAATTAATCTTTTTCTCTTTAATCATTGATAGCAATGGCTGCCAAACATGAGGATTTGCACAGATGCCGTACACATTCACTTGATTGACAATGAGATCTAATGTGGGCATCTCGATTTTCACACGGTCATCCGGAATCCCATACAATAAGACTCTTCCGCCCTTTTTTACGGCTGAAAAGGAAAGTGAAATCATTTCTTTTGCCCCGGATGCTTCACAAATGGTGTCTATTGAGTATTTCTTCAATTCTTCTTTTAGATTTTGCTTGGTTAGGTTGATGACGATGTCAGCACCAAAATGCTTAGCTCTTTCCAACTTTTCATCATCTCTGGCCACAGCAATTACTCGAGCTGCTCCCATGGCTTTAGCTCCCTGAATAAAGGCAATTCCTGCAGGACCAACCCCAAAGACAGCTACTGTTTCCGCCATGGAAACTCCTAATCGATATAACCCGCCAATGGGGCAAACGACACATTCCAAAATGGCAGCTTCTTCATAGGAAACTTCGTCAGGTAGGGATACTAAATTTGTAAAGGGAACAAGGACGTATTGTGCATACCCTCCTTGATGTGGAGTGAAGCCAATTTCTGTACCATTTGCACACAGATGCCTGTCACCTCGAATGCAGAACTCGCATACACCACAGCCAACACTTGTTTCAACCACCACGCGATCTCCCACTTTAAAGTGACTTTCAGAGCCTAATTCAACGATTTCTCCGCTGATTTCGTGACCCATAACATGTGGTGGGTCGATATACTTAAGTCCGCCGCTGATAATATGATAATCTGTTATGCATACCCCTGCGGCATGAATTTTTATTAAAGCTTGACCAAAAGAAGGCTTTGGTTTGTCGATCTCAACCACTTCAATTTGGTTAATATCTTTCCACATTGCAGCTTTCATCATTTTAATTCCTCCATTTTTATTTTCCGGTTTGTACCATTTCTCTAAAGTGCTGTTCGATCTTCTCCATACTAACACCTTTTGTCTCTATCATTTTGAAGTATACAAAGAGGAAGGCGATAACATTGATCCCGAAGAAAATCAAGAAGGTTTTTGAAACTCCCAAACTGCCGAATACAATAGGGAATCCATAAATTACTACAAAGTTTGCAAGCCAAAGAGAACAAACAGCTAAGCTGGCCGTAGCACCTCTCACTTTTAAGGGGAATATTTCCGCTACGTATACCCAAGCTCCGGCTCCCCAACTGACACAAAATGCTGCAATAAAGAAGCAGAAGCAAGCCAAGGTAATAGGAATGAGGTATGAAGAGTTTTCTCCAAAATGTGCAGAAATGGATAGGGTCAGTACGCTGATTGCCATGATTACGTTTCCGCCTAAAAGCAGCTTCCTTCTTCCCAGTTTATCGATTAGCAACATGCCCACAACAGTCATGATCATTTCAACAACACCGATATAGATCAGATATAAAATGGCTTCACTGTCGCTAACACCCATTTGTACGAATATGGTTGGTAAGTAATAAAGGATGGCATCAATACCTACAAAAGCCTGTAAAGCAAGGATGGAGATACCTAAAACCAAGATTGGTTTCATATAAGGTTTTTTCAGTTCTTTGTATCCTTCGGATTCTAATTTGTTAATTTCATAAATTTCTTTGATTTCTGCTTCGGTTTCTTCCGCAGTTCTTGTTCTCAATAAGACTTTTCTAGCCTCATCTTCACGATTTCGGATAAGCAACCAACGTGGACTCTCAGACATAGTAATCATGCCGATCATCATGACGATACTTGGAACAATTGCCAACATGAACATCGCTCTCCAGTTGCCTGTGAAAGAAAACATATATCCAATAACTGAGGATAGTACAATTCCTGATACAATCATCAATTGATTAAAACTTGTCATAATTCCACGAATTCTCGCAGGTGCCATTTCAGATAAGTAAAGCGGAACCAAAAGGGAAGATCCTCCTACTGCAAGTCCTAAAATGAATCTTGTAAAGATCAGCATATTTTGGTTCGTAGCGTATGATGATAAGACTGCTCCTATGGTATAAATCAATCCAAGACAGAAAACAACTTTCTTCCTACCAAGACGGTCTGAAAAATACCCGGTTATCGGTGCACCAAAGACAGCTCCTATCAAAATAGAACTTGATACTAAGGACATTCCTAAATCTGTAAATGTAAAATCTTTTGCTAAAAATACCAAGGCGCTAGATATGATTCCTGTGTCATATCCAAAAAGGAGTCCACCCATGGCGCCAAAAAAAATAATGATGACATTTGACCATAAAGAACGTTTTTTCATATTTTCCTCCTAAAAGTTATAACCTATAGCAATGTTTTTATAGATATTCATGGACTTTCCTTTTTTCCTCCTTTCTCTTTAATCATATAACTTTTGTCTGTTTCTTACCGACATACTCCGAACTTGTAAATCGTCATATGCCTATACTCATCCCCTCTTTTAAAAAGCGGTAATGGCTCTACATTATTTTTAAATGCATTGGGGCAATATTGTGTTTCTAAGCAAAATCCATCCCAAGGCCGATATCTGCATCCGGCTTTCCCTATTTCCTCTGGATCAAGATAATTTCCGGTATAAAGCTGTACTCCCGGCAGGGTTGTGTACACCATTAAGCATCTGCCTCTTTCCGGCTCTCTCACTTCTACCGCTGTCTCTGATTCACATCTCTGTGTACCCAGTATAAAGTGATGATCGTAACCCTTGCCCCAGACAATCTGTTCATTGTCACTTATTAGATTTTGCCCTATATTTTTTAAGGTTGAAAAATCAAATATACTTCCTTTAACATCACAAACCTTTCCTACCGGTAAACCTCTGTGGTCAATTTCCAAAATCTTTTCCCCATTTATTTTCAGCTGGTGGTTTGTAATGTCACCGCTCTTATGACCCTTCAGATTGAAATATGTATGGTTGGTCATATTGATGGCTGTGCCCTTGTCAGACACTGCAAAATAGTCTATACAAAACGAATTATCTTCTCTCAGGCTATATCTAATTTTTACACTTAGATTACCGGGGTACCCTTCTTCTCCATCATGGCTTTGATAGGATAACTGCAAATATTCACTTTCACCCAAGATTTCTGCATCCCAAACCGCCTTATGGAATCCGTGCACACCGCCATGCTGATGATGTTTTCCCTCATTTAGCGACAGTTTATATACTGTATCATCTATTTTTAATTCCCCTTTTTCAATCACATTGGCACAGCGCCCTACAATAGCTCCGAAATATGGAGTATTTTGTGTATATTGTTCTAAGGTGTCATACCCAAGTACAATATCTGCCATTTCTCCATTTTCATCCGGCGTATAGATTGCCCGGATAATTCCTCCATAATTTATGACTTCTACCTTTATACCATTTGCATTTTCAAAGGTATAAAGATATATCTCCTTATCTTTTACGACTCCGTATAAACTTTTTTTAATGCTCATGGTTCACTCCTCTTTAAAGAATAAAGTCCTCTATGTTTTCAGTATAAGGAAAGATATTTTCGCAACCATCTGCCGTAATTTTATAATTATTTTCCACTCGAATTCCCCATTGATTTTCCATATAAATTCCCGGTTCAAGAGTGACCACCATTCCTGCTTTTAAAATCTCAGGTGCATTGTGAATGAAGTAAGGTCTTTCATACCCGGAGGTTCCGATACCATGTCCGGCATGATGGGGCATACAATCCTTAAATCCGCTTTTCTCTAAAGAATCCATAACAGAGGAATAGACGTCTTCTGCTTTCACTCCGGGTTTCAACATGGCTTCACCTGCACGCAATGCTTTAATCACACTGATATATGCTTTTTCTTTTTCAGCATCTGGTTCTCCCAGAAAAAATGTGCGTGTGGTATCACACCAATACCCATCCAATTTCGGAAGTAAATCAACAATGAGCGTATCGCCTGTTTTTGCTTCTCGAAGGGTTGCGGATCCGGAAATTTCGGCAGCTCTCTCTCCACTTACGATATCGCTAATAAATTTTATAGGGGTTCCTGCGTTTTTGTTATAGCAATTAGAAATCAAGTTATAGCAATCCATTTCGGTCATCCCCACCTGAAATTCGTCTCTGATGACATCGTAAGCCTTACGGTTTAGCTTTAATGCTTGTTGAATTTTTTTACATTCTTTATCGTTCTTTGTAATCAAAAAATCTAATATTTTATCATCAACAAAATTTATCTCAGCTCCTAGCGCAATTAACTGTGCATGCAGCCAGCTTGGAAAGTCCAAGGAATAAGCCCCCACTCTAATTCCTTTTATCATTTCAATAAGGTCAGAACGGTTTAAGGCATCGCATATTGCTTTTTTTTCATCTACAAAGGTTTCTGCCGAGAAGCAGGGATAGGGTATGACTTCAACATCAGCCACGCTACCATCAGGTGCAATTAAAAAGACTTTTTCTTGGAAGATAAGTGTAACTGCAGGCAATGCATCTTGGACAAATCCGGTAAAATATCTTACTGTTGGTGCATTTACCGATACAAAGGCATCTAGCTCATTGGCTAAAAGCAATTTTCTTAGTTTAGTAACCATTTGATTTCCCTTCTGTTCTAATGCTGCTCCTTGAAGCTGTTGTCCATTTTGGTTGATACTAAGTTTTAAAGACATTATACGCTTAAGTAACATATGTTGTCAATATATTATTGTTATGTTTTTAACTTGTCATTTTTATGACAATTGTCATTACATTTCAATCGTATTGCATCCTGCTATTTTAAGTTCATAAATTATTGTTAAAACGCTAGATAATAAAATGCTTGTATATACACAAAACACTTATCTAATAACATTATCTAATCACTTTATCTAAGCACTATTGATTGACTATATTCCCTAGGCAAGTTATAATAATGTTTAAAATAGTTATATTTATTAAAATTATCAAATAGATGAGGTGTGATATGTCAGATCACTTTATATTCTCAAAACAAAAAACTAAATATTTGAAAGATATTGTTTACGAAAACATCAAAAATGCGATCTTAGAAAATCAGCTGCCTGCCGGGACTAGACTCTTAGAGGTTGAGATAGCCAACCAGATGGGTATTAGCCGAGGACCCGTTCGTAATGCTTTGAAAACCTTGCAAAATGAAGGTTTCATCTACACCCACTCCAACAAAGGCATTATCGTTGCAGAGAGAAACCTGGAAGAGCGAAACTTGGTATTTGTTCCAATTCGCAGAATTATCGAGTGTCATTCAGCAATACAGGCAGCAATCAATTTTACCCAAGATGATTATGATCAGCTTCAAGAAATCATCGATTCTTTAAAAAATGTTTGCGAGAAAAAAGATTTAGAAGCAATGGCTCATTATGATTTCGCTTTTCATGACTACATCGTTTCAAATAGTACCAGCACACTTATTATTTCCATTTGGCATACAATTATTGCTCAAGTAAATGCTCGGATTAAAACATGGAGTATGGAGCTAAATAATTTTGACGAAATCGTAAATGAACACGTGGAACAGTTAGAGGCAATCAAAAGCGGCGACAAGGATTTGATTAACGAAACTTTTTCAAAATATATCTATTAAAATTCTAATAGAAAGGATTATCTTACATGATCGAAAATGGGCATCGAAGCCTTGAAAGAGTTTTGGATATTATTGAGTTGATTGCAGAAAAAAAGGAAAGCCTTAAGCTTAGCGATATTTACCACACTCTAAACATTCCAAAAGGGAGCTGTTTTACACTGGTAAAAACGTTAACTGCAAGAAAATACTTGCATTATGATTCTAAAACCGCCACCTATTCACTAGGGATCAAAGCACTGGAAATAGGGAATGCTTACTTAACTAACAAAACAATTAATGTGTCTATCTATGAACGAATTCAAAGCTTGTCTCTTCAAATAAACGAAACGGTACATTTGGCAGTCTTGGATGGCTGTGACATCATTTATATCATGAAGCATGATAGTTCACATCCTGTGAGAATGAATTCTTCCATTGGAAAACGGGTACCTGCTTTTGCAACGGCAGTTGGGAAAGCTTTAATGTCCCAATATAGCAATGACGAAATTAAATCTATTTTGGCAACCCACCCAGTAAAGAAAGTGACCCAATATACGATTACAGACCCTCAGGAAATTCTCAGACAAATGGAGGAAATCAGGAAAACTTCGATTTCTGCAGAAATTGAGGAGTCCACCTTGGGCATTCAATGTATAGGCACAGCACTAAAGAATCAAAACGGCGTTATTGTTGCAGGGTTATCCATAGCCATACCTTCATTTTTTATTGAAAAGCATGATATAAACAATTTAAAAAGTCTCTTGTTGGAGACTGCAGACAGTATCTCGCCACTTCTCGGTTCAGAAACGTTCCTTGGTTAAGGAACGTGGAAATTAACTGAATCAAGATTCCATTTCAGCATGTCGCCCACAATAGGCGGCTCTTTGTAAGGTCTTCCGTCATATCGTTTATTGACTATAAATAAAGTACAAAAGAAACAAAAAAACAAAGACAAAAAAACAAGGCATAGATGAAATGACTTAAGTCACTTGATCTATACCTTAATATTTGAATAATCAATAGTTTATTGATTGGCTTTCTGTTTTTCTGCAAGCTCAACAGCGACTTCAATAATGATGTCTTCCTGACCGCCTACGACTTTTCTTTTGCCACACTCTATCAAGATATCACGCTCATCCACACCATATCTTTTCGCTGCTCTTTTCGCATGTAGCGCAAAGCTTCCATATACACCGGCATATCCAATGGTCAGCGCTGCTTTATCCACAACGGGAGGAGACTTTAGCATAGGAGCTAAAATATCCTCTGCCACGTCCATAATTTTATATAAATCAATTCCAGTCTCATAACCGTACATCTTCAATACTGCAGTCAGCACTTCGGTTGGTGTATTTCCGGCACCGGCACCTAACCCTCGCAGGCATCCATCCGTCATAGAGACACCTTCCTCAATGGCAGTCAAGGTGTTTATCATATGTAGTCCAAGATTTGCATGGGCATGAAATCCTACTGGAATTGACAGCTTTTCAACCAAAGGTCTTACCCTTCTTCTTACTTCCTCCGGTATCAAATGTCCTGCGGAGTCCATCATATATACGCCTTCTGCGCCATAGTCTTCCAACATTTTAGCCTGTTCCAAAAGTTGATCCGGTTCAACCATGTGTGTCATCATCAACACTCCAATTGCTTCCATATTCAAATCTCTTGTTCGCTGTATATGCTGTTTGGAAATATTTGCCTCTGTGCAGTGCATGGTGATTCTAGCCACCTTGGCTCCTGCCTGGGCTGCCATTTCCAAATCATGCATTCTTCCTACGCCAGGTAAAAATAAAACACCTAATTTTGTATTTTTTAAATTTGACTTAGCAGCATCCAACCATTCTTTATCTGTGGCTGCGCCAAATCCATAATTGATGGAAGAACCTCCAAGACCATCTCCATGGGAGACTTCCAATGTATCTATACCTGCTTCTTCAGCACCCTTTGCTATTGCTGCAATCTGGTCTGTTGTAAATTGGTGTGCCATTGCATGCATACCATCTCTGCAGGTAACATCTAAAATTCTAATCTTATTTCCTTTTCTAAACATTGATTATTTCTCCTTCCTGAGCATTTCTTCCGCCATCCTGTCAGCAATAACAATAGCAGCTTGTGTGATAATATCTAAATTGCCTGCATATTTGGGCAGGAAGTCCCCTGCGCCTGTAATTTCTACCATTGCAGTTACTAATTTCTTTTCGTAATCAAATTGCGGTGGAGTTGTCATAACATAACCAGGTACATAACTTTGCACCTTCTTCACCACATCTAAGATGGATTCTGTAATTTTTTCTGCCTTTTCTTCATCCAAATCATTGCAAACTGCGAAAACAGTATTATGCATGGGAAGGGGAGGATCCGCAGGATTTATGACCACAATTGCTTTGGATGTCTTAGCACCGCCTACGTTTACCATTGCTTCTCCGGTATGGGCTGTATATTCATCAACATTTTCTCTCGTACCAGGTCCAACGCTGATGCTTGCAGGTGCATTGATGGCTTCTGCATAATCAACCTCCGTTACACTTCCGATTGCTCTAATAATCGGAATAACCGCCTGACCGCCGCAACTGATCAGATTAATATTATCCTTATCCAAGTTTTCCTCCATGTTAAACGCGGGAGCTACTTGTGTTCCAACACTTGCAGGAGTCATATCGATAGCAACCATACCAAGCTCACGTAAAATTTTTGCATGTTCGATATGTGCCTTTGCTGTTGTTGCGTCAAATACAATTTTTGCGCAAGTGGGGTCATCAATGATTGCCTTAATTCCTTCCGTAGAAACAGGAATGCCCATTTCTGCTACCTTCTGAAGGTTCTCTGAGTTTACAATGTTGGTAACCAGACCCACTTCTAGGTTTTTGCTCTTTTTCACTTTGTACAATAGATCCATTCCGATGTTACCAGAACCTATTATTGCTACTTTTACCTTTTCACTCATGTTCTCACTCCTTATCCAGTATGAAATCCTTGCGGTATAAGCTGCAAACTTTGAAAACATACCGCCTTAAAAAGATACTGCTCATTGTTCATATATACGAACTAAGTATATATTTACGAACCATAATTATAGAGTAACAATTTACTGAAAAGTTGTCAATAACATTTTTTATTAAAATACAATTATTTAAATATTACATATGTTTCTTTATTTATAAGGTGATATATGTTACAATAAGAATTAGTTAAAGTTTAGGAGGAAAGATATGTTTGTTTATCATCACGAAACCCCTTCCCAGATTTGCGGAGAAGGGGTAACCAGAAAGATTTTGTCATATTCAGAAAACCAAATGGTGGTTGAGGTTTGTTTAAGGGAAAATTCAGTAGGTTTAGAGCATAACCATTTTCACGAGCAGATTACTTATGTTGTAAAAGGATCTATTGAATTTTTTGTTGAAAATGAGTCGGCAGTTTTATCAACCGGTGATAGTGTTTACATCCCTTCCCATGCAAATCATCATTTGAGAGCTTTGGAAGACAGCGTTGTCTTAGATATATTTTCTCCCATGAGAGAAGACTTTTTGCCTACAAAAGAATGATTGGAAAACAACTGTTACCCGGCACTTTGTTGGTATTTTGCGCATCGATCGGAAAAGGCACCAATGGTAAGATCCCCTGATTTCAGCAAAACAACCTCACAGCGGTTGCTGCAATCCTCACAGAGAAACCCTTCGGCTTTAACACCCTCAGGTCTCTGTGTAAATCCTATAAACTTGGTTTTGAGGTCGGAAGAAGTCATCTTTTCCTTTGCCAGCAACGCTGCACCGTAAGCACCCATCACCTTGTGATACTCCGGAACTACAATGTCACATCCCAGTTCCTCTTCAAAGGCCCTCACGATTCCTATATTCGCTGCAACGCCTCCTTGAAAGGCTATGGGTTGTTGCAGTTTTTTTCCCTTTGCCACATTGCTCAAATAATTCCTCACCAAGGCCTGGCACATTCCTGCAATGATATCTTCCATCTTGCAGCCAGTCTGCTGCTTGTGGATGAGATCTGATTCAGCAAAAACCGCACATCTACCGGCAATTCTCACAGGATTTTTACTTTTTAAAGCATAATCTCCTATTTCCTCTACTTTGATGCCTAATCTTTCTGCCTGGCGGTCTAAAAATGAGCCTGTTCCGGCAGCACATACGGTATTCATAGCAAAATCCGAGATAACCCCATCTCTTAACAGAATGATCTTTGAATCCTGCCCCCCGATTTCCAGTATGGTTTTGACTCCTGGAATCAGCAAAGAGGATGCAATTCCATGGGTAGTAATTTCATTTTTCACCAGATCTGCCCCTATAAGGGTAGAGGCAAGGCTCCTACCACTTCCTGTGGCACCTACCGCAAAGATTTTTTCTTTGGACCACCTTGGTCGCAACAGCTCCATCCCTTCCCCTACTGCTCCGATGGGATCTCCCTTGGTTTTTAGATAAAGCTGATCTACAATTTTATTTTCCTGATCTACAATTACAAAATCTGTGCTGACAGATCCTACATCAATGCCCAAGCAATACATTGCCTACCTCCAAATTTTTCTTCTTATTTTTAGTAAAATTTAAAAGATCTATAAAAGCTTCGATTCTCGTAATATACCCTGCTTCTCCGCTCATTTCATCAAAAATCACAGTCAATACCTTGATGTCCTCCTTCTCAGACATATATCCCAAAACCGACTTTGCCACAATTTCGGGCATGCATCCCACAGGAAAAATCTGAATGACACCATCATAGGATTTTCTATAACACTTTATGCCCTCTTCCACCGTCTCTTTTGAGTAACCTCCAATTCCGTAAGGCATATAAGAGTTTTTCTTATAATGGTGCCACTTTAAATAAAAGGGATTCATTAAATTGTTGCGTATCCACCATCCTAAAGTTATCTTCTTTTCAAAGCAAACACCTTGCTGCATGAGCAAATCCTCAATTCTGTGATTGGAGAAAGGTTCGATTAAAGAATAGATTTCTCCTGTAAGCAAAAGCTTCAAAGGGTTTCTTTTCTTATCTATTTCCAACTTTTTTAACTTATCCATAAAGTATCTCACCGTCCAATATGCTTGATCTAAGCTATCTTCAGTCTGCAAAAGTGATCTACAAGTATGCAGTATCTCTCTGCTTCTACCGGGTTTTACTTCATATCCGGATAATATATGTGCCTTTTTCTCCAAGCTCTCTAAGGCATGTAAAAGCCTATAGGTCTTTATCATGGCAACAAAAAGCTTCCAACCTCCCACAGTTCCGGAGCCCATCATAACCCTTAACCTTCTCATTAATTCTTTCTTACCTATTTCCAAAGGGCTATCTAAGATAATCCAGTTAAAATAATAACCTTCTTTATCCAAAATGCTTTTAAACAGCTCTCCATATTCACCCAGCCTGCAGGGTCCCATGGTGGCTGGCATGACCACAGTGTCTGCCCCAAGCTCATAAGCCTCTATTAAGTTCCCGATCATAATTTTAAAGGGAAGACATATTTCTTCCGGTGAGATTTTGATGCCTTGCTCCAATGTCTTTTGACAGTTGGCAGGAGGGGATATAATTTCAACCCCTAAGGAACAGAAAAAGGGTTTAGCGATTGTATGGGCGTCCCCTATATGGGGAAATGTAATTTTCAAAATGCTCACCTCCTATTACTGATTTATATTTTTTCCGATTTAAAATCTCAGCAAAAGCTTCCAATCTAGTGTCGTATCCAGCTTCTCCCCTTTGTTCATCCAATTTTACTACCAAAATAGGAACCTCATCGCTGGCCTTATTTTTAATCATTTCCACTGTAAAAGCATCCGTTCCACAGCAAAATGAGGACAAATAGATGATGCCATCAATTTGTTCCTGATCCTCCATAGCTCTGGCAGCACAATAATTGCTCATAAAAAATAACCAGTAGGGCTTTTTAATCAATTCCTGAAAATACTTTTGCTTCGTATTTTTATGAATCCATTCTTCGGTGATGACACCGATTCCCAGCTTGTGTAGTTTTTTAATAATGTTCATGTTGACATAATCATCATAGATATGATAAGGATGCCCTGCAAGAAATACTGTATGCTCATACTCCGTTTCATAGAGTCCCCTAGAAGTATTCCTTTGATTTTCCATGGCAAGCCAAAAAGCGTGCTTTATCTTTTCATCAGGAAGACCTAACCTTTTACACTCTTTTTTTAATGCTTTATATAACTTGTTTTCATCATATAGATAGAGGGGTTCAGTAAAGATATAATTTGTTTTTCCCGTTCCGCTGATGACTAATTCCGGTAATCCATCAAATTTGGGACAGACAGATTGATTCTTGGAAATATTAACAAATCTAGGGATAGCTATAAGATCGCACTTTCTTTGAAGCTTCATCACATGCCCAAGAAAAATCTTCATAGGTAAGCAGGCCTCATCTACGCAGTTTTCTGTTCCTAATGTTAGAATTTCATCATCCGATATGGTTGAGTAAAGAACCTCAAGCCCCAGTTCCTGAAAGAACCTGTTGATAAATGGCTTGTAAGTGGGGTAGAGAAGTCCCCCGGGAATTCCTATACGCACAAAAAAACCTCCCTGATAATAATTGTAATCCCATAGCAAGCTATGGATTATTATTACCGGGAAGCTAAATTTTATTCTATGACTTCATACATCTTGGCGGCGTTCTCCTTGGTGGCATGTTCCGACAGCTCCAGTATTCGTATTTTAATTTCACCGTTTCCAAATTTGATGAGAACCACATCCCCTAGGTTTACTTCACTGCCTGCCTTGGCAACCTTGTCATTGATGAAGACCCTCTCCTGGTCACATGCTTCTTTTGCAATGGTTCTACGTTTTATGAGTCTGGAATTTTTTAAAAATTTATCAATTCGCATTTATTTCTACCTTTAGGCTAAAAGGAAGCAACTGTGTTGCTTCCTTTTTATGTTTATCACTATTTGTTATTTACTGCATCCTTTAATGCTTTTCCTGCTTTGAAAACAGGAGCTTTAGCAGCTGCGATGTGAATAGTTTCACCGGGTTTTCTTGGGTTTCTGCCTTGTCTCTCTTTTCTCTGACGAGTTTCAAAAGTGCCAAAACCGATTAACTGAACCTTTTCTCCCTTTACCAATGCATTTTCTACACTGGCAACAAATGCGTTTACTGCAACTTCAGCATCTTTCTTTGTAAATCCCGTCTTGTCTGCAACACTGGCGATTAATTCCGCTTTATTCACGAACATGTCCTCCTTTTATAACCAATAAGTTTCTTTATAATAGCACTCCAAAATTGGATGCCTCTTCGATTTCTTATCTATTTTCCCACGTTTATAAGGCTTTGTCAAGAGTTAATATAGATAATTTTAAGGAAAAAAAGGAATATTTTCAGAAATTTCAACATTAAATGAGTCGTTCTTTCAGGAATCCTTTAATAATCTAAAACCAAACAAACCTAAGGATTGCCAAGACCCTTAGGCCTTCCTATATAATTTTTTTAACAGCTTTACAATTTTATCTCCTTTGGGCATGGTCTGTAATTCCTCCATGGTAATAGCCTTAGTGGCAAACAGCATGCTGCTGTAAACCAATCCACCGATTCCAACAGCAATGACCGTGGAAAGAGTGTTACCCAGATAGTAGATGCACAGCTTGTAGGTACACCACACGGATAAGCTCATGAGCAAGCCACTGCACACAGGTTTTACAAAGGTAAGCATCACATTGAATTTCACACTTGAATACTTTTTAACAGCTAAGATATTCAGAATGGAAGCTATGGCGTAGGCCGTTGCAGTGCCTATGGCGGCACCTTTCACATTGATGGAGTAAATCCCTGTCAAGGTATAGGTGAGAATGATCTTTGCAATCACACCTATAAACAAATTCTGAACAGGTACCATTTGCTTCCCTAATCCTTGTAATACACCAGATAAAGTCTGAGCCGTAGAAAGAAACATGACGCTAAATCCCAAGGCGATCAAGCAAGGGGCTGCACTTATAGCACTCGCCTTTTGGAGGGGATAAAGCAAAACCATAATAGGTTCTGCCAAAGTCATTAGCCCTAAAGAGCATGGAAGCCCTATCAAAATGGCGGTTCGTATACCTAATTGTATGTTGTGATGGAGAAATCTCGTATCTCCTTGTCGATAGGCTGCCGCCACTGCCGGTACAATGCTGATGGCGATAGCTTGGGTAAGTACTTGCGGAAAATTAATGATGGGCCCTGCCATTCCCGTAAGCTGACCATACAGACTGAGAGCCGCTTTCTCCGTCCAACCGGTGTCCTGGAGTCTGCGCATAACAATTCCTACATCGATAAAGTTCATAATGGGCATGATGGCTGCACCGATGGTAATGGGAATGGATATGGTAAAAATCTTTATAAGAATTTGAAATCCGCTTTCATTTCCTTGAGATTTTGGTTTTACAATATTACCGCTTAAAAACTTTTTCCTTCTGTAGTAGATAGCCATCATAGTAATGACTCCCGCTATGGCTCCTGCGGTAGCTCCAAAGGAAGCGCCGGAAGCAGCCATTTGCAAGCTTGTTTTCACTAAAATGATAGCCAAGGTTAAGCCCATAATCACACGGAAGAACTGTTCCACAATCTGTGAAATGGCCGTGGGCTTCATGTCTTGATAACCTTGAAAATATCCTCGATAAGATGCCATTAAGGGTACAAAAAGCAACGCCGGAGCAATGGCCATCATGGCCGGCTTTGAATCCGGAGCCTTTATAAGCTGTGCAATGTAGTCAGCTCCAAAAAACAAAAGGGAAGATGACGTAATCCCCAGAGCAAACAAAAGAATGAAGGAAACTCTGAATACCCGGTAAGCTTCATAGTGGTTGCCCATGGCCACCCTCTCGGAAATGAGCTTTGAAATAGCTAAGGGAACGCCGGCCGTGGCAATGGTTAAAAAGAGAACGTAAATGGGATAGGCCGCTTGATAATAACCCATACCCTCATCACCGATAATATTTCCTAAGGGAATCCTAAAAAAGGCACCCATAATTTTTATGATTACACCGGCTGCCCCTAGGATCACAGCTCCCTGCATAAAAGATTTTTTACTCATTTAAATTATAATTCTCCTAATATTTGTTCTGTATGTCTGTTTACTGCATGGATAGTTTTCTCAAGATCTATGGTCTTATATTCTCCATCCTTATAAAGGACTTTTCCGTCAATCATGGTCAATACCACTTCGTTGCCGCTGGCAGAATACACAAGGTTGTTATGAAGATTATGAACAGGTTGCATATTGGGTTGGTTTAGATCCAGTACGATACAATCTGCTTTGCAACCCACTGCTATTTTCCCACAATTCTTTCGTCCCTGCCCCAAAGCACCCCCTAGGGTAGCAGCTCTTAAAGTCTCTGTAGGAGTCACAGGGGTGGGGTCATTATTTCTCACCTTTGCTCCAATGGCAAAAATCTTCATCTCTTCTATAAAGTTAAGGCTATTGTTGCTTGCAACGCTATCAGTGCCGATGGCTACGTTAATTCCCCTCTTCAGTAACTCGGGAATGTTGCAGATACCGCTGGACAGCTTCATATTGCTTGCAGGGCAACTTCCCACGGTGACATTTTTTTCCTTCAGAATGTCCATGTCTTCTGCTGTTACCCAAACACAATGAGCTGCTGTGGTTCTTTGATCCAGTAGGCCCAAGCTGTTTAAATAAGCCACCGGAGTCAATCCTCCCTGTCTTTTTTTACATTCCTCATGCTCAAATTGAGTTTCAGAAACGTGTACATGCATTCCCGCACCCACTTCTTTGGTATACTCAGCCAGCTGTCTGACAGTCTTAGGGTTGGAGGTGTACTCTGCATGAAGGCTCATATCTATTCTTATTCTACCCATGTCAGTATTATGATAATTCTCAAACAAGGATTTTGCTTCCCTAAACCCTTCCAGAGTTGCCAGATCCTCTTCAGAAAAGTTCACAATACCTCTACCTATGTTAGCTTTTGCACCCACTTGGCTAATGGCTCTGATCATATCCTCACAAAAATAATACATATCCGTGGTGGAAACAATGCCAAATTTCAAGGATTCTGCCATAGCAAGCATGGTTCCCCAGTAGACTGCTTCTCCTGTAAGCTTCGCCTCAAAAGGAAAGATCTTTTTGTCCAGCCAATCCTGCAAAGCCATATTTTCTCCATAACCTCTCATCAAAGTCATGGGAGAGTGTCCATGAGAATTATAAAATCCACTCATCAACAGTTTTCCTTTGCCCTCATAGTGATCTCCGTAGGCTTCATCCTTGGGCATTTCTTCTCCAATGTAGCGAATTTCATCCCCTTTTATACCTACATACATATGTTCCTGTACTTCTAAATTCTCATTTAAAATGGTAATATCTCTAAAAAGCATAGTTTAGCTCCCTTCAAATTTATTCATTTATCATAAAACGCTCTAAATGTTTCATCGTAATAGTATAACATATCAAGTTTTAATTTCCAATAAATTTGAGAATCTTATGGGATTAATCGGTATATTTTATTATTTAATGTGAAGAATATGGTTTAGAAAGTTATATTTTCTAATTTCTAAACTACTGAGAAAGGATATGACAAATGAAAGCAACAGGAATTGTTAGAAGGATTGACGATTTAGGAAGGGTAGTTATTCCCAAGGAAATACGAAGAACCATGAGAATCAGAGAAGGGGATCCACTGGAAATATATACGGACAAAGATGGGGAGGTAATCTTAAAGAAATATTCGCCCATCGGTGAACTCAGTCAATTTGCAGAGGAATATGCAGACTCTGCTTCAAGCATATTGGGGGGTACCGTTTTAATTTCTGATACGGATCAGATCATTGCAGTTTCAGGTGGCTCTAAAAAGAATTTCATCGAGAAAAAAATTGCAAAGGATATCGAAAATATAATCCACAATAAAAGCAGTTACATTGCTAGCAGCAAAGAAAAAATCAATAATGTGACAGCTGACAGTGCAGACATTCAAAATTTCGATTCCCAAATTGTAGTGCCTATTGTTTCTCACGGAGATCCAATCGGTTCTATCGTAGTCCTTTCTTCTATGAAAGAAAAGTTACTGGGTGATGTGGAGCTAAAGGCAGCAGAAATCGGTGCAAAATTCTTAGCCCGTCAAATGGAAAGCTAGCAAGGGGCTCCCTGCTAGCAGCAAATAGTTTTGAAAGCACCTGATTTACTCAGGTGTTTCTGCATTTTCTGAGGGCTTCACTTTGGTTAAATAAGTTACTCCCAACTTATCCAATAATTCATTCATTTTCTTCGTATAAATAGGTTCCGCAATTTGATCCTTTATTTGCTGTTTTACTTCATCGTAAGGTAGAATATCACGCTTGTCCGTTACTTTTACGATATGCCACCCGAACTGGGATTCCACTAAATCACCAAGTTCCCCCTTCTTCAGCTTGAATACGGCTTCTTCAAACTCCGGAACCATTCGACCTCGTCCAAAGTATCCTAAGTCCCCTCCTGTGGTTTTTGTTCCATCAGTACCATATTCAGCGGCCATATCCTCAAAGCTGGCTCCACCTTTAATTTCTTTCAGAATCTTTTCTGCCGTAGCCTTATCCTCCTTGGAGAAAAGAATATGGCTGGCTCTCACCTGCTCTTCCTTGTAAAGAGCCTGATTATCATCGTAATACTTCTTTGCTTGCTTTTCTAAGTCAGGAATACTTTTTTCGACCTCATTATAAAAGGCCTCTGTGTAGAATTGACTATAGAAAAAATTAGCCAAAGTTTCATCTGTAATATTATTTTTCGTTAAAAATTCACTGATTCCCTCTTGCTTCTTTGAATCATCTATAAACTTCTGCATATCTTCATCTGCCGTTGGAGGGAGTACGTCACTTCCTTCGTAATTGATCTTCAGGGCTTCCATTTGTACCATGTTTCCTAACAACTGAGCCTTAATGGGATCCGCTGATTCCTTGGGCATCTGAGAGATATCTACACCTTGCAAATATCCCAGCAAAGCAGTATACTCGTCCAACTGTTGAGAATTGATGGTCACATCCTGTACCTTAGCCAGATCTTCCACCTTTTGAGATCCGCCACACCCAACCATGCCTATGAGCATGACCAGTACCAATAACAACCCAATAATTTTTTTCATTTCATTCGTTCCTCTCATTTTTTATGATTATCTATTGTAACATAAATAATTTCAAAAATCCTAATATTTCTTCAAGTTTATTTTTTGAATTTGGAATACATCTGATATTTGGTTTTAGACCACCGTGAATTAAGACCTTCATTCCGTAAGCTTCAACCAACTTTGCCACCACCTCAGGTCGCAAGCTGTTCTTTTCTCCAAACTCATAGACTATCTTGCCTCCGCTACTTCCGATGGAGATGATACCAACTCTTTCAGCTAAGGATCGAACCAAGGAAACCTTCATTAAATTTAATGTTTCTATGGGAACTTCACCAAACCTATCCAAGAATTCGTCTAGTAAGTCTTCCAGATCATCTTGTTTTTTAATAGCGGCAATCTTTTTATACATCTGCAATTTTAGAATTTCATCTCCGATGTATTTTTTAGGGATATAGGCAGGTACATCAATATCCATGTTGATCTCCTCAGAGCCGGAGGAAACTACTTCGCCTTTTAATTCCTTAACAGCCTCTTCAATGAGCTTACAGTAAAGTTCATACCCGATGGTCATCATATGACCGTGTTGCTCTGTCCCCAAAAGGTTTCCTGCTCCTCGGATTTCCAAGTCCCTCATGGCAATTCTAAAACCTGCACCGAACTCGGTAAATTCTCGAATGGCACGGAGACGCTTTTCCGCAACCTGAGATAGGGTTTTATCCTTCTGATACATGAGATAGGCGTAAGCCATTCGGTTGGATCTCCCTACTCTGCCTCGCAATTGATAGAGCTGAGAAAGACCGTATTTATCTGAATCTATGATGATCATAGTATTGGCATTGGAAATATCTAAGCCGGATTCTATAATGGTGGTGGCAACCAATACATCGTATTCATGCTCCACAAAGGAAATCATCACATCCTCTAAGGCTCTTTCACTCATCTGACCATGCCCTACGGCCACTCGTGCCTCAGGAACCAGATCTTCAATCTGTGCGGCAATTCTGTTTATGCCTCGAACCCTGTTGTAAACCACAAATACCTGACCTCCTCTTCCCATCTCCCTTTTGATGGCTTCGGAAATCAAGGATTCATCCTGCTCCATTACATAAGTCTGAACGGGATAACGCTCTTCCGGCGGTTCTTCTATTAAACTCATTTCCTTGATACCCACCAAGGACATATGAAGAGTTCTGGGGATAGGTGTAGCTGATAATGTCAACACATCTACATTTTTCTTTAAGGTTTTCATCCGTTCTTTATGCTGAACCCCAAACCGTTGCTCTTCATCGATGACAAGAAGACCCAAGTTGTGAAAGGTGATATCCTTAGACAAAAGTCTATGGGTTCCCACGATGATGTCTATGGATCCTTGCTTTAATTTGTCTATGATGGCTTCCTGCTGCTTTTCCGTTCGGAAACGGCAGAGCATTTCTACAGAAAAGGGAAAATCCTCAAACCTTTTCTTAAAGGTATAGTAATGCTGATTTGCAAGAACTGTAGTAGGAACTAATACTACTGCTTGCTTTCCTTCTGCTGCACACTTGAAAATGGCTCTGGCAGCCACCTCCGTCTTTCCATAACCCACATCACCACATAGGAGTCGATCCATGCAGATGGCTTTTTCCATATCCGCTTTGATCTCTTGAATACACCTAAGCTGATCGTGGGTTTCTTCATAGGGAAATATTTCCTCAAAGTCCCTTTGCCAAGCAGTGTCCGGACCGAAGGCATAGCCCTCTTGAATCTGGCGGGCAGCGGAAAGCTCGATGAGTTCTTTGGCCATATTGGCAATAGCCGCTTTAGCTCTGGCTTTTGTCTTTTTCCACTCACCACCGGATAATTTGCTGATCTTGGGAGCCGCTTCATCGGAACCTATAAACTTCTGGATTAAATCCATCTGATCGATGGGGATATACAGCATATCCTCACCGGCGTATTTGATCTTTAAGTAGTCTTTCTTTATATTTTGTACGGTTAATTGTTCAATGCCAATAAACTTCCCAATCCCGTGATTTTCATGAACTACGTAGTCACCTTTTCTGATATCTGTAAAGACCTTAATGGGTTTGGCATTTTTACTTTCCTTTTTTGTTTTTCGTTGTTTTTGGAAGGTAAATATTTCTCCATCCCAAAGGTAAAGTAACTTTTCTTCCGGAAATTCCATCCCTGAGGAAAGAGAACCCTGAACCAATGTGACCTTTCCCATAAGACCACAGTGATCAATGAAGCTCTTCATATTTTCCACACGATCGGAGGTGGAGCAGACCAGAGTAATCTGATAATCAGATTTTGCAAAACGCTTTAAATCCGTTTCCAGAAAATCCATCTTTCCATTGTATACAGGAGCTTGCTTGCTCTGTATGGTAATCTCCTTGTGAATTTTTCCATACTCCGTCAGTTTTTTTGAAAAAGAGGTAAAGAAGACCGTCATTCGTTTTCCGAAGGCTTGCTGTAAATCCTCTAATTTATTACAAATTTGAAAATCATAAGGAATTAAATACCCCTTCTCCAATAGATGTTCAAAATCATTTTTCAATTCTGTTTCTCTAAAATTTAAGGTTTCTTTAATACGATCAGGCTCGTCAAATACTATGACTCCCTGTTCTTGCATATAATCCCATATGAATTCCGGGGTTTCGTAGAAATAGTGCATATAGTTTTCCAGAAGCTGCACATTGGTCAAATGTTCTATATGATCTAAAAGATGTTCTTTTCGCTCCAGGATTTTTTCCTTCCGTTCACCCTCTGCCCTTTTGCTATATGCGTCGTATTCAAACAAAATCTTATCCATAGCTTTTTTAAAAACTTCCCGATCTTGCACCATTTGCTCTGCGGGAAAAATATCTAAAGTGTTCATATTTTCTATGGATCTTTGAGATTCTATTTCAAAGGATCTGATGGAGTCAAGTTCATCACCAAAAAAATCCAAACGTACAGGGTTATCCATATCAGCAGCATAGATATCCACGATTCCCCCACGGATGCTATACTGACCCTTTGCCTCCACGTAGACAGCTCTTTCATATCCCATGGATACCAGCCTGCCCTTTAGTTCTTCCAATTCGCATCGCTCTCCCACGGATATGGTTAAGCTTTGATCAGCAAAGGATGTATGTGGTGCGATTCTCTTAACAGCAGCGGTGGCAGGGGCAATAATGACACAACGCTCACCTGACAGCAATGCCTTTTGTGCAGCCAAGCGTTCGTTTAGATCTCCATGGCTCTTTGCATCATAGGTTACTAAGAGTTGCTCTTCCTCAGGCAAAACATATATTTTTGCATCAGAAAAAAAAGCCAAGTCCTTGGATAAAGACCGTGCTTTAGACTCGTCAGCAGTTATTATTAAGCATTGGGTTCTTTTCTCCTTTAGCATGATGCTTACTAAAGGCATGGCTCGTCCTTCAGAAACTCCTGAGATATGGATATTCTCTCTGCTTTTTTCAGACAAAGTTTGTAATATTTCGAACTTCAATAGAGCAATCTCCTTTGAGTGTTATTCTTTTTTATCTTCCCCTTGCTGCTCTGTCTTTGGATTAATATTGTATGTTCCCATGGCTATGTCTATTCCTTTTTCCAGGATGCACTCCACAGAAAGGGCAGCGTTTTTTACAGCTTCTCGGATTTTTTCCAAATCCTCTTGATCAAAGCCACCGATTACATAACGCACCAAGTCACCCTTATTATCTCCGCCGATACCAATTCTAATTCTGGGAAACTGATCGTTCTGTAGATCGTAAATGATGGATTTCATCCCATTGTGGGTGCCGGCGCTACCTTTTTTTCTGATCCTTAGTCTACCCATGGGAATGTCAATGTCATCATAAATGACGATAAGCTTTTCTATGTCTTCTTTATAATAAGCCAGCACTTCCCTCACACTATTTCCGCTTAGATTCATGAAGGTTTGGGGCTTCACCAACAAAACTTTTTGGTCGGAGAAGTTGCCCTCCCCAACCAAAGCTTTATGTTTTATTTTATTGATTTTAATACCATGCTTTTCACTTAAATAATCCAATACCATAAATCCTACATTATGTTTTGTATTTTCATATTTTTTCCCCGGATTTCCCAAACCCACAATAATGTACATACTGTCTCCTAGTTGAATAATTTACTGATGGAATCATTGGTAAAGATTCTTATCATAGCTTCCGCGAATAATGGTGCTACCGAAAGCGTTTTAATCTTTGGAATGTGCTTCTCACTTTTTACAGGAATGGTGTTCAAAAGAACCAACTCCTTGATGGCCGAAGATTGGATTCTCTCAATGGCCGGTCCCGAAAGAACAGGATGGGTGGCACAGGCGTAAACCTCTCTGGCTCCCAATTCCTTCAACGCATTGGCTGCATTGCAGATGGTACCTGCAGTATCAATCATATCATCCACCAGAATAACATTTTTATCTTCAATATCTCCAATAATATTCATGATTTCGGAAACGTTGGCTTTAGGTCTCCTCTTGTCCACAATAGCGATAGGTGCATCCAAGGGGTGTGCCATGTTTCTGGCTCTGGTAACACTTCCGTGATCCGGTGATACGATAACTGGGTTGTCTAACTTCATTTCTCTGAAATATTTTACAAGTATGGGAATTCCTAAAAGGTGATCTACAGGAATGTTAAAGTATCCTTGTATTTGTGCAGCGTGGAGATCCATGGTTACCTCTCTGTCTGCCCCTGCGGCACAAAGTAGGTCTGCCACCAGCTTGGCGGTGATGGG
>CAYWVS010000036.1:0-32237 GCA_964461765.1 uncultured Anaerovorax sp. | reverse complement strand
ATTCCCAAGGTGTATACGGATAATATGCAAATGAACTTTATGGTGGTATCCGAAGATTCTGAGCCTATTACCGTGGAAGGAGAACTCACAGTAGGTCAGAAGTTTACCTGTGAAGCAGAGTTTCCCCTTTCCGACGATATAAAAATCTATGCAAATATATTACAAAATGATGAAAGTCACAATGAACTCATGGAAGCTCTATATAACTTAACCGAAGGATATAAATTGGATATTGATAGTATGTGGTATTCGGGTCAGACTCAGATAAAAAGAAAAGACGAATTTACAGTCAACGGAGGGGTAACAATCGGTCTAAATGTTACTTATGATGACTATGCCTCTAATTCATACATTTGTTGGCCTGTAAAAGGTGTGGTAGGTTGTTATGAAAAAGGCAAGCTTGTTGAAGAGCTTGAAATAAACATTGATCCTAATGATTTTTCCGTCCCCTTTGACGAAATGAATGATACAACGTTTAGGGAATACAAAATACCTATAAAGGGGACTTTTAAGGGTGAACGGGAGGAATTAACATTTAAGGCAACCATTGTTGATAACTTCGGTGTTGAGTACTATTCTGAATGTGTAATGTTTTAAGCCTAAAAACTTGCAACTTATTCAGTAAAAATAGATATAAATGAGGTATCACTACTATAGTGTGACAGAAATAGAAAAGGAGAGAACGAAATAAATGGAAGACAGAACACAGGAATCAAAAGAAAAAGAAGTATCCATGTTGCTAAAGGAATATGAAGAGGTGGCGACTAAACGAGAAATGAAGAGTAGAAAATTTATGACGATGGCATTTGGTTTATTATTTCTAACTATCATCATTTGTTTAATTTTCGCTTCTAATGCTATGAGGAACATAGAAGATAGACTTATTTATCTAAGCAATGAATTATCAGGGATAAAGGGTTATATAGATAGCGAATTTTATCAGTGGAGTGAAAATTTAAAAAAGCAGAATAACATATTGGAAGATTATGGATATGAGGTGAAAAACACAGACCCTGCAAAGAATCGTGTGACCTTATCTTTGAAGGCAATACCAAAGGTGTATACAGAAGATACCAAAGTCAACTTTATGGTAACCTCTGAGGGTTTTGAGCCTGTAACCGTTGAAGGAAAGCGTTCGGGTAGCCAGCTGTTCACCGGGCAAGGGGAATTTCCTATTTCCAATGACATAAAAATCTATGCCAATATCATTGAAAAGGGAGAAACCAAAAATCAACTGATGGAGACCTTGTACGATATGAAAGGGAAGTATGAACTGCACACATCCATTGGATTTTCAGGAACAACGTCTCCTGCAAAGGGTGATACATTTTCTATCAAGGGAGATATTGAGGTAAATGTATCTGTTCCAAGTGGGGAGGATGGTTCTAGTATTTGTTGGCCAGTTAAGGGTATCATTAAATACTATGTAAAAAGTAAGCTTTGCGGAGAGGTTGAGATGGATTTTAGCTCGGAAGAGCCTTCAGATATGTCCGGAGAAAGGTTCTATCGAACGGCCATCAATGAAACCTTAAAAGGAAAATCAGAAGATTTCAAGATTGTTTCCACGGTAACTGACAATTGGGGAATCGAATACAACTCAGAATGGCGAATGTATTAATGGTTGGACAAATAATGAGATATAGATTAGGGTATCATTGAACTTAGAATAAGATAATAGACTAGGGTATCACTGGACTTAGAATAGAATAATAGATTAAATAAAGATAAGATATTTATTAGAAAAAGGAAATATGATAATATGATTTTATTTGTTTACAAAAAAGGAAAAACCTTTGAACTACTGCCTAAGGTGTTGTATCATTATAGTCAGTTGAAAAATTTAGGCATGTCAAAGGAAAAAGTGGAATCCTTAACCTTGCGTAAAAACCGTCACGGAAAACCATTTTTGGAGAATAATGGTTTATCGGATTTTAACTCACAAGAGATACACTTCTCTGTCAGCCACTCCGGTAACTGGTGGGCTTGCCTCATGGGTGAACAGGAAGTAGGGTTAGATATTGAGGATGTAAAAACTAGGCGCAGCACTTCCATTAGTCAGGAAAATGGGCTTACCCCTGCTGAGCATAAAGCAAAATACGAAGCCATTGCCAAACGGTTTTTTACAGAGCAGGAATACCAATATGTGCTTTCCCGGGGAATATCAGGTTTTATTGATATCTGGATTCGCAAGGAAGCCTACATAAAGCTGTTGGGAACGGGAATGAGTGAGGGTCTAAATTCCTTTGAGATGATTGAAAAAGGCTGTTTGACGGAAACTGTTAATCGTTATAATATTAAAGAAATCAACCTTTCGGCCTTGAAGATAGAAGGTTTAAAAGGAGCATATTGCATAGAAGGAAATACAAAAATTGAACAAATCATCTTTAAATCATAGAAAACAAATGGAAGAGGAAATAACTCAGTTAAACCCAGAATTCAGCAAATTAAAAATGGAAAGTCAAGGTTTGGAGTTGCAAAAGGAAGCTTCCAAATTACAAAATCCTTCCCATAAAAACACCAAGGTATATTTTGTGGCAGTGGCCTTTTCCTTTATCGTGGGCTTTTCCTTTTTAGGAGTAAAGGCTGGTATTGCAACGGCTACTACGCTGCAAATTTTAGTACACCGATTTAATTTTGCGTTTCTTGCGGTGATCCTTCCTATTTTACTGGGAAAAGTAAAGATATTGATTAAAGGAAAACCGAAAAAGATTTTGTTATCTACCTCCGGATTTTACATTGGATTTATGGCCTTGCAAGCAGTAGGTTTAAAATATGCCACATCTGTGGAGGGTGGAATTATCTTTGCAATTATACCCATCTTAACAAAGATCATAGCCGGATTCTATCTAAAAGAAACTACAAGCTGGAAACAAAACATCTTTGTTTGCCTTTCTGTGGCTTCTGTAATCGCCATGTTTGCCTTTGCTGTCACAGATATCAATGTAAATATCATGGGAATTTTCATCTTGTTTCTGGCCAGTTGTTCTATGGCTATCAGTAACGTGATCACAAGGGGTGTCAGGAAGATCTATTCACCTATAGAAATCGCTTTTTCCATTGTTTTTTTAGGTTTTATAGTTTTTAACGGAGCCTATCTGATATTTGCTGTGAAAACAGGTACTTTATCACAGTATTTCTTGCCATTAACCAACCTGAAATTTCTTATTGCCATATTGTATTTAGGAACTCTTTCTACCTTAATTTCTTCCCTAATGATGAGTTATATGTTATCTCATATGGAAGCTGTTAAGGCTACTATTTTTGGCAACCTATCCACAGCTATTTCCATTGTAGCAGGGGTGGTCATCATGAAGGAGACCTTGGCTTGGTATCATATTGTATGTACTGCACTCATCATCATAGGTGTAGTTGGTGTTAGTCTGGTACCTTCTCCTCAAAAAAAGATTTAAAATTTACTTTCTTTACATTATTTTTATAATAAGCCTTTCTATAATACCTTGAATTTACTAAGGATTTACCTTTCCATGATAGTGATAAAATAATAAAAGCGATAAAATGCTTATGTTATTAAAAACTAAGGAGAGGAAGAACTTATGAATATTCAAGGTTTTAAAAAATTATTGCCTAAATATATCGTATTGATGATAGCAACGATAAGTATGATATTTCCGTATATCTGGATGCTGATGGGGTCATTAAAGACAAAATCAGAAATCTTTTCAGGAAACTTCTTCCCTGAACAACCTCAATTCGCAAATTTCGCAAGAGTGTTGTTGGAGACTCCCTTCACAAGATACATGTTCAACAGTATTTATGTTTCTTTTATTATCATTGCAATTCAAATTTTAGGTGCTATTTTAGCTGCATATGTATTTGTTACAATACAGAAAAGATGGGTTGCTTTTACCTTCTTGGTGGTTATGGCCATTTATATGTTACCGGGAGCGGCTACTTATGTTCCATCCTATATCATAATTTCAAATTTAAACTTAATAGATAGTCACATAGGATATATCTTAAGTGAAGCAATCAGTATATTTTCCATTTTCTTTTTAAGGCAGTCCTTTAAGCAGGTTCCTATGGATATTGTCCATGCTGCCAGAATTGATGGTGCAGGTCATTTCCGTCTGATTATTAATGTCTATGTGCCATACTGCAGAAATGCTATTTTTTCTTTGATTTTAATTAATTTTATCTATAGTTATAACAATTATATGTGGCCTTCTCTTTTAATCAAGAGTGCAGATAAAATGCTTGTGACCACGGGATTGAGGCGACTGTTTATGCAGCAAGCGGGATATGGGACAGATTGGCCCTTGACAATGGCTGCATGCACTGTATCAATATTGCCAATGATTTTGATTTTAGTATTGGGAAATAAAAAAATTATTGAATCAATGTCAGGGCTTTTTGTAAATAAGTAAAAGTAAAAAGGAGAGAAAGATGTTTAGAAAATTAAGTAAATTGATTGGTTTACTGATGACGGGCATTCTATTGTTTACGGCAGTAGGTTGCAGCAATGATACGAAAGAAACCATGGGTGAAGGAAATGAGAAAATTAAAATCGAATTCTACCATGGTTTAGGGGGTAACTTAGGAGAAAATTTGCAAAAAATGATTGATGGTTTTAATGAATCCAATGATACCTATGAGGTTGTGCCGGTGGTTCAGGGTAACTACACGGAAACCCTGCAGGCTTTGCAAGCTGTTTTGGCATCCAAGAAACCACCTGCTTTAGCGATAAATGGTTATCCTGAATTTATGAAATTAGCGGAAAGTGATGTGCTACTTCCCTTGGAAGGTTTTGTAAATGAGCCGGAGTATGAAAAAGAAGATATTTTAGCTTCTATATTAAAGCAAGGGGAGTATAAGGGAAAACTGCTTGCAGTTCCCGCTTATGCATCAACTCAAGTCATGTATTATAGAAAAGATATCTTTGAAAAAAATAACATTGACTATGATAGTTTGAAAAATTTTGAAGAATTGGCAGAAGCGGCTAAAAAAATCAAAGAAAACGAAGGAATTTTTGGTTGGTCAATTATGTGGTATACAGAGCACATGATTGATTATGCCAGATCTGCAGGGGGAAATGTTCTAAGTGAAGATGGGAAAAATGTGACTATAGATTCAGAGGAATGGATTCGCGCATGGGAAACAATCAGGAAGTTAATTCATGAGGATAAAACCATGGAGACCGTTTATGGCGGAAACGGTTGGGAATGGTGGTATAAGACTATAGATAATGTGATGAACGGAAAGTCTGCCGGATATACAGGTTCTTCCGGCGATGGAGGAGACTTGGACTTCAGCATCATTTCAACAGGAATGCAAAAGGGATTCGGTAATTCAGATCCAAGGCCTGTAGCTGTTTCAGTAGTATTTAATATCTTTAAAGATGTTTCCGAAGAGCAACAAAAGGGTGCTTGGGAATTCATTCAGTATTTTACATCCCCGGAAAATACAGCAGAGTGGTCTGTGCAGACAGGATATATACCAGTTAGAAAAAGTGCCGTAGAAACAGACAGATTTAAGAAAAAGCTACAGGAAAATCCTTCTGCAGGTGTACCCCTTCAGCAAGCAGAAACCTTAGGTATTCCTCCTTTTGTTGATCCTACAGGAGGAAAAATTTATGGAATTATTGATAAGGCTAAGGATGAGGTTCTCATAGAAAACAAACCGGCATCAGAAGTACTGAAGCAAGCCCAATTGGATGCACAAAAGGAACTGGATAAGGTAATACAGTAGAGCAACAAAATTAGTAAAAAGCAAAAAAACCACAACAGTAAAGAAAGGAAGTAGAGCCGGGAAGATAATTCCGGCTCAAAACGAAAACTATGCAAACTAAAAGCGATATTAAATTAGCAATATTTGATTTAGCCGGAACTACGGTAGAAGATAACAACGGGGTTAGGGATTGTTTATATGAGGCTGCGGTTTCCCACGGACTTAAAGTGGATCCCGATGACATCAGCAGACATATGGGTACTAACAAAATTCATTTATATCAATTTCTCATTGCCAGAAGCCAAGGAAAGCAAATAGATTTTAGAAATTTTGAAACTGAGATTCATGGTGATACTTATGAAAAAGCAAAGGCAATATATGATGATTATGTAGAGATTATGATTCATTATTATAAAACAAAATGCAGGGAAATCGAGGGTGCTTCGAAGGTTTTTGAATGGTGCCACAAGAATGATATTTTAGTAGCTACAAATACAGGCTTTCACAGCGATGTAAACGGTGCTATCTTTGAGTGCTTAGGTTGGCTAAAGGATGGATTGGTGGATGTTGCGGTGGATTTAGATATGGTTCCTGAAGGGAAAGGTAGACCGGCACCTTTTATGATCTTTAAGGCCATGGAATTGCTAAATGTTCAAAATGTAAGACATGTCATCAAAATTGGCGATACACCTGCCGATATGCTGGAGGGATATAATGCAGGCTGCAGGGCAGTTATCGGTGTAACAGAAGGATCCACACCCATATGGGAATGGGGTAAATACTGGCATACTCATGTGATAAAAACCGTGAAAGAGTTGCCTTGGCTCATAGAAGATGGAAGGATTGTTTAGGTGAAAAGAAAAATGCTAAAAAGATGGGAAGATAAAGCGTTAATTGGAATTGTTTTTCCAAAATTATTTCCTAAGGCCTTAGAGAACATGGATACCTTTAAGCATTCGTTGCTTACAATCTTAAGAGATCCTTTTTTTACTGCCGTTGAAATATCCTATATGCCTGATGAAGATATGCGAAAGTTAGCCCTAGACTTTATGCAAAAAAGTGGCGTAGAGGTAGTATTTAATGGGGGGGATGCTTTTAGACAATTACAAATTGACCTGAGTAACCTAGACGAGAATATCAGAATGGATTCCATAAAAAATGGAAAAAAACTAATTGACCAAAGTTATGAAATGAATTGTAAGATATTACATATAGTTACGGGAAAATATACGGGTGAAGAACAAAGGATTGAAATGATCAAGATGTTTGAGCAATCCTGCATTGAATTGTGTCAATATGCAAAAGAAAAAGCAAAGGACTATGAACTAACTATTTCCTTGGAGACGGGAGATAGGCATTTTGACAGAAGGTATCTTTTAGGACCAACCAATGAAGCCATGAAATTGTTAAATCATGTGCAGAGTGTTCATGATAATTTTGGTATCCTATTGGATCAAAGCCATTTTCCTCTTATGGGTGAAGACTTTCACAAGGCTCTTTGGAAGACAAAGGATGCCTTAACCCACGTGCACATGGGAAACTGTTATTCTAAGGATAGGGAAAAGTTTTATTTTGGAGATAAGCATCTTCCATTTGGAGTTCCGGATTCAGAGATAGGAGTAGAAGAGGTAGCGGCATTATTGAGAACTTTAGAAGATACAGGTTTCTTTAAACAGCAAAAACCAACCCGAAAACCTCTACTTTCCTTTGAAGTAGGTCCCTACGATGGCGAAGATCCTGAATTGGTGATTGCCAACGTAAAAAGAGTGTTTTATGAAGCATGGTGTAAAATATGAAAGAAAAAATAAACGTATTAATTGTGGGATATTTTTCTCCCGAGGCAAAGGAGAGAATCAAAAGGTATTTTGATGAAACCTTTCAAGTGTCCATAGTGGAACCAGGAAACGAAAGCAGTGCTTTAGAGGATTGCCATGTGCTGATACCTGAACATATTGAAGTAAATAAAGACATGTTATCTAAGGGGAAGCAACTAAAACTTGTTCAGACAGGTGCCGGTTTTGATAATGTTCATATAGAAGAGTGTACAAAGGCTGGTATATGGGTAGCCAATGCTGCCGGAGTAAACAGTACAGCGGTAGCAGAGCATGTAATGGCATTTTTACTTTGCTATTACAAGAATGTACCTTATTTAAATCAATTTTTGAAAGATTGTGGAGATGAGAAAAGCTTATACTATGAAGGTGGGGAGCTGGAAGGTAAAACATTAGGAATCATTGGATTTGGTGCCATTGGAAAAAAAGTTGCAAAGTTTGCGGAAGCTTTTGGCATGAAAGTTATGGCATATGATAAGTTTATGGAACAAAAAGAAGAATCGGGAATTCAATTTGTTGATGAGAAAACACTTTTAAACACTTCTGATGCAGTCACACTTCATGTTTACTTAAACGATGAAACCAGAAAATATTTTAATATAGATAAATTTCTCCAAATGAGAAAAGATAGCCTTTTCATCAATACTTCCAGGGGAGGACTCGTGGATGAGATGGACTTAATCAATGCCCTTGAAAATCACATTATCGGTGGGGCATGCTTAGACGTTTTTCAGGTAGAACCCCTGGAGCTGAGCAATAAGCTTAGAAGGTTAGAAAACGTAATATTGACACCTCATACTGCAGGAATGCCGGATGGATTAAAATTCCATAAAAAAAGATATGATTTTTTTGTCAACAACATGAAATTGGTACAGCAAGGTAAAGCCCCCATATCCAATTTAAATGTTATTGAGTAAATGAAAGATTGATGGAGGAATTATGAACAGTGCCAGTATTTGCCTGAAGGACTTGCATAAAACATACGGGAAAGATACTCGTGTCATTAACGGCATCACCATGGAGGTACAGGATAAAGAATTTTTGGTCTTATTAGGTGCCTCGGGATGTGGGAAATCGACGCTCTTAAGAATGATTGCAGGGATTGAGGAAGTATCAGAGGGGCAGATTATTATCAATAATCAGGTGGCAAACAATATTGAACCTAAAGACAGGGATATAGCCATGGTTTTCCAAAATTATGCACTCTATCCCCACATGTCCGTTAAAGATAATATGACATTCGGCTTAAAAATTAAAAAAATTTCTAAGCCGGAAATTCAAAAAAGAGTAAGCAATGCAGCAAAAATATTAAAGATTGAACCTTTGTTAAATCGATATCCCAGTCAGCTTTCAGGAGGTCAGAGGCAAAGAGTAGCCATAGGAAGAGCTATTGTAAAAGAGCCCAAGGTTTTTCTTATGGACGAACCATTGTCCAATTTAGATGCCAAGCTTAGAAATCACATGAGACTGGAAATTAAAAAGCTTCATGAAAGATTAAATTGCACCTTTGTTTATGTCACCCATGATCAAGTGGAAGCGGTTACTTTGGGAGATAGAATTGCAGTGATGGATGGAGGCAAAGTGGTACAATTGGGAACACCCAAGGAAATCATAGAGCATCCCATCAATACATTTGTAGCAGGATTCATAGGATTTCCCCAAATCAATTTCCTCAAAGGAACTTATAAAATTATAGACCAGAAATCTTACGTGTACATCAATGAAACGGTAATGCCTGTATATCATGTGTTTTCTCATTTAATCAGAGGAAAGGAAGTAATCTTGGGCATCAGACCGGAGCATTGTGAAATTATAGAGGAAAAGTCAGAGAATAGCATAGAGATGCAAGTAGAAATCTGTGAACTTATAGGTACTGATATGATTGTACACTTAATTTATGAGAATGAACCATTCGTATTAAAAACAACTATTGATAAAAGTTATACTTCCGGTCAAAGGGTAAATGTTAAATTTCATCAAGAAAAAATACTTTTATTTGACCGTGAATCATCTATGAACTTAGGGAAATCATTATGAACTTGCTAGTTTCATTGGACGGAATAAGTTGTAAAGAATTTATAACTGTAGAAAATGACTTTTTAAAAGAAGGGTTTTCATGTGTCAGAAGCTTAGAAACCAGCTTTCCTTCTGTAACTTATACAGCCCACATGAATGCTATAACAGGGGAAAATCCTGAGAAGCATCAGATTTATGAGAATGTATTGGCATTAGGAAAGCATTTGGAAAGACACGAGCTTTATGATATGGATCCTTTTTTATCTCGAAAAGTTATAAGGTCAAAGACATTGTTTGAAAGTGCTGAAAAAAAGGGCTTAAAGGTATTAGCTATCCATTGGCCTTTAGCCGATGCATTTACGAAATCCTTCGTTAGAGAAAAACATTGTTCTCACGATCAATTGCAAGGAATTCAAGCTGCCATAGAAAATGATAAAATAAAAATGCAAACGACACTAGAAGCTATTGGAAAAGGGGAGCTGGATTTTCTTGCGGTACATTTTTTACAATATGATACCATTGCACATTACTTTGGTGTGAATCATGAAAAAACCTTAGAGGCAAAAAACACTTTATTTGAATATATGATAGAAATTAAACGGCAAGTTGAAATAGAAGGTAATAGTAATATTTTGATATTTTCAGATCATGGATTAGTAGATCGATCCAATACCATTTATCCAAATCAGTTTTTAGACAAGAATGGATTTCATCAGTGTATTAATTTTAATCGTATGAGGCTCATCTGCGATGGAAGCGGAAGTGCCCTTTACTACAGTAAACTGAGCCATAAGGAAAACATTTATGCCTTTCAAATACTAAAATCAAGTGAAAAGGTGAAAGGCATTTATTTAACTAAGTGCTGCACTGAAAAAGGAAACCATGTACCAAAGGCTATTATTGATTTTACAGAGGGTACGTGTGCAGAAGATATTTTGCCGGGAGAAAGCCCTAAATATATCAACCTAATGGGAATACACGGGCATTTTAGCAAAAACGTGGAAAGGATGAATGGGTTTTTAATGGCCTATGGAAATAAGATCAAAAGATCTGAAATAATAGATAAAGCTACCATAAATGACATAGCAAAGACTATGGCCAGATTAATGGAAATTGAGCACAAATGTACTGGAGGGGAAATTGATGAATTATTTTATGAGTAAGGATAATTTAATAGTGAATAAGTTTAAAGACCATATTTGGGCTGCTTTACTACTGATTCCAACCCTTATTCCACTATTGGTTTTTTGGATTTACCCCATGTTCAAGACACTTATGTTAAGCTTTACAGACTGGAACTATATTTCTACTAACTACAATCAAGTAGGATTAGAAAATTATCAAGAGGTATTAACTGATATTAATTTTCATAAGGTGTTAATGAACACTCTGGTCTTTTCTTTAGGTACTGTTTTAGTACCTATCGCCATAGGATTGTTTCTCGCTACACTTCTAACTGACATTGAAAAAGGAAAAAGCACCTTTTTAACCTGCATCTTTTCTTCGTGGATTACTCCGGCAGTGGTGGTTTCCACCGTTTGGCTTGGAATTTTTGGGAAGGATGATGGTGTTATCAATCAAGTTATTCAGTTTTTTGGGGGTACACCCATTCCCTGGTTGTGGCAGGGATCTACTGCAATGATCGCTGTAATCGTGGTAACTATTTGGCAATATTTAGGGTTGGCCACTTTGCTTTTGGCTTCTGCCATGACCAAGATGGATCCGGCTATATTTGAAGCAGCTGCCTTAGACGGAGCTAAAGGATTGAGAAAATTTTTTAAGATTACTTTTCCTGCAATTTCACCCACTGTATTTTTTTTGATTATATTATTTTTGCTAAATTCATTAAAAGCTTATGATCAGATTTACATATTAACTCAAGGGGGACCCTCCGGAGCAACTTCGACACTTCTCTACTATTATTATGTGGCAGCATTTGAATGGTTTGAAACAGGGACTGCATCAACGGTAGCCATCATTATTGTAGTGATTTCTGTGGCAATCAGCGGAGTCAACTTTTTATACGGTAAGCTTTGGGTTAAATATTAATTACATTTTTGGATTTAATATTAATTTCTATTGTCAATTTCTTCTTTGACTAATCATAGAAAATATGATAAATTTATGTCTGATCAATAGAGACATAGGGTAATTTCACTTTAAGGTGTTTGATGATTTATTTGATTTATCCATAGGTCTTATAAAAGAAAGGAAACCGGTCGGTAATATGGATATTCAGCAAATCGCTATTAAATACTTGTCCTATCGGGAGCGAAGTAGCTACGAGGTAAGTCAGTTTTTAAAGGGGAAAGGCTTTTCTCATGAAGAAATTGCTTCCACTTTGATGGGATTGGAAGAACTTGGATATGTCAATGACGACAGATATTGTGAAGCGTATATCCGGTATTCCATAACAAAGGGTAAGGCTTCTTTGCGTATCAGGCAAGAACTAAAGGAAAAGGGTATTAGAGGCGACAAGGTAGATCTGTTTTTAGAAGAAATGTTAGATAACCAAACTGAAAAGGAGAATGCTTTAAGGGAGGCTGAAAAGCTTCTTCGCAAGAACGGATGGTTGGAGCCATCAGGAGGTACTTCAGAAGAAGATGAGTCCTATGGTGGGGGATTGGATGAGAAGTTAAAAGGGAAAATAGGTCGCAGGTTATCTACCATGGGTTATAGTTCGGGTGTTATCTATAGTGTTTTGGAAAAATTAAAATAATTTTCTATTAAAAATCTGATTATTTATTTTAAATCAAGTTAAATATCATAATTAAAAAAACTTGTTAAGTTAGTTAAAATATATGATACCGGAGTTAAAAGATTTATATTTTTATAAATTCAAATTCACCATACTTTATATGATACCTTGTTAAAAGTCTAATATTAAATATTCGTAACTCACCACAATATATCATTTTATTTGTAAATTAACACTTTATATGGTGGTTACTTTTATTTTAGTCCTGGTGTCATATCAATATATTTGAGTAATCAAATTTAAAAATCTCTTTTTTAAGAAAAATCTTTATATCTTTTTTATTTGGGAAAGATAAAGACAAACTTAGAAAAGAGGTTATTTATGTACAAAAGAATTATGATTGCCGGAGTTGTTTTTATGGCTGTGTCTATAGCCTTTGCAGTGACTTATAAAGAAATACTATTAAGAAACACATCCATCCATGCCCCATTGCCCTTTACGAAAGGTATGGAAGCAAAAGTAGAAGTAAAGGATAAGCCACCTCTTCCGGTTCTTTCTGACGTAAGGGCAACACAGAAACCGTCGGATCTTGAGTTTTACGACATAGAGATTTTAGATGAAAATCTCAAGAACTTTATCAATCATGTGGACGGGTATTCTCTAACAATTCCCATCTTTTTTGAAGTAGATATGCGCAGCAATGAAGTTAGAACTCTTCTTTACGATGAGAACATCCAATTGGAAATTTATAAAGAAGAGTTGAAAAATAATGTAACTCCTGAAGCCTATATTTCCTATTCCAACCAGTTTAAAAATACTGCGGATTTTCATCATATAACACGGGAGCAATGGATTAAGGTGCAAGGATATCCAACTTATGTTCTTCAGTGGGATAGAAAAAAGTCTGAAAAAATAACAAATGATAAAAATTATTATGCTTCCTTTGATTTAATATATGATAATAAAACTGTCTTTACATTTTTAATAAAGTCTACAAAATCTCTTTCAAAAGAAGAACTTGGAATTATTGAAACTTTTAATATAAGACCATTTACTAAAGTAGCAAAAAATTTGCCTTTCACAGGAGGAAAAACTTCCAATCGTGAAATGGCTTTGACTACTAAGATTGTTTATGAAAAGTTCTTTGGAGATAACAGTCAATTGACTTGGGGAATATATGAACCTAATGCACCTGTATCCTTTCAAAAATTGCAAGCTATAGAAAACTATATAAATTATAAGTTTCCCTTTATTGTTGATTACCAAAACTTTGAGTTATCACCTAATCCAAATAATATTAAAAATATTTTAAATAAAACAACTAAAGAGGGTAAAATTCTGGAGCTATCGATGCAAACCACTTCATATGAGCAGGTTTACGATATTTTAGACGGAAAATATGATCCTTATATAGAGGCATATACCACAGCTATAAAAAATGCCGGTGCCCCCGTACTCATGAGGCTTTGCAATGAAATGAACGGAGATTGGTGTTCCTACTGTGCTTTACACTATTCTAAGGATACCACTTTATTTCAGGAAATGTATCGGTATATTTACGGAAAGTTTGAGGATACAGGAGCCAACTCATATACATTGTGGGTGTTTAACCCCAACGAAAAGTCCTTTCCGGACTTCAAATGGAATCACAGTACTCTTTACTACCCGGGAAATGAATATGTAGACATCATAGGACTTACGGGATATAATACAGGCACTTATTATCCTGACGAAAGCTGGCGAAGCTTTGATGATATCTATCAACCTATATACAAAACAGCCACGGAAATGTTTGAGCAGCCATTGATGATTACGGAATTTGCATCCAGCAGTGTTGGTGGAAATAAAGTTCAGTGGATTAAAGATATGTTTCAAAGTATACAAAAATATGATAGAATAAAAGTTGCTATTTGGTGGAGTGGACGGGATTTGGATCAGAATGGAAATGTGGCGAGACCGTATTGGATTAACGAGACACAAGAAATACTGGATACCTTTAAGGATTATATTAAAGTAAATTTTTAAGACTGGTGAAAAAATGTATAAAAACTTAGAAAATAACGTTGAAGATAAGCAGGATGATCTAAAAAAATACTATGAAAATGAAGGTGCGGAGGAATTGAGGATTCAGGTGGATGGGGTTCAATTTACGGAATTCCTCACTATAACAAAGTATTTGGATGTTCTGTTGCCTACCAATTCTAGGGTGTTGGATCCATGTGCAGGTACAGGGGTTTATGCTTTTCATTTGGCAGATGTAGGGCATAGGGTTGTTGCCGGCGATTTATTTGAGGTGAATCTTCAAAAGCTGAAGACCATTGCATTAGAACGTTCTAAGTCTTCCCTTAAAAATCCTTTGACGGATATTTACTTGGGGGATATCAGAAATCTGTCTCGATTTGAAGAAGAATCCTTTGATTGTGTCCTCTGTATGGGTGCTCTCTATCATATGCAGGAAGAAGAGGATCGAATGCAGGCGGTAGAGTCTTGCATGAGGGTTCTTAAGAAGGATGGAATATTGGTAGCCACTTATATAAACAGATTAGCTGCTATTGCAGGCAGTTGCAGGGACGATATTGAAGATTTAGATGAGATTCTTGCATTTTTAAAAATCGGAAAGGAGGGTGTCTTTTATGCTCATGATCCCGATGAAATCAGCAGGATGTTTGGAAAATTCCCTCTTGAAAAGCTTTACCATATAGGGGCTGATGGCATTGGATATTTGCTTTACGGAGGTAATCAAAGCATTACCTTTGAAGGATTAAAGAGATGGCGTGAAATTCACTTTGCTACTTGTGAAAATCCTTACATTCTTGGCTACAGTTATCATGGTGCTTATTTTGGAAGAAAAAAATAGCTCCCTCATATCATAAGGAGCTATTTTAAAGACTATTTTTCATATATTGTTAGTAGATTTATTCTTAAGCTCGTACATCGATTTTTTGCCCAAGATCAGGCATTGCACCTTTCATCATGTCCATTAATGCTGCCATTTGTGCTTCTTGAGTATCCATCACTTTTCTGGCTATGGCAATTCCGGCAGATTGTTGCACTTTTACAGTGCTAAGGGTCATGCTTGCAGAAACTATACTTCCTGTATCCATATTGTATTTACCCCCTCTCGGAGTTTTTATCAAAAATTAACTCATATAATATATCGGCTTAAAATAGAATAACTTAAAAAATTAAAAAAAATATATTTTACCAATTTGTTATATTTTTAAGTGATTCAAAACCCGTATTTTCATTCCAGGTTGGATTTTCCATACACTTTCAATATCGTCAAAGACGATATTGGGTCATATCAAAGATTCCACGTTTTCATTTTTATCTTTTACTTTGTTCTTTTTAGTTTTTAGTAAAAAAGTGTAGGATTACTATTACAAATAGTAGAAATTTTGTTATAGGTGTGATATAATGGATATGTACATAATATAACTGCCAGACAGATTTAAATTACGGATTTTGGCAGGGAGTTAGAGCGTAACAAAATGCCTGCTTTATGTTACAGTTGTATAATAAATGCCATTATAGATGAACACCTCTTTTTTTGTCAAGATGTGAACGGCTATCTGTCATTTGACTTACGCACACTTTAAGGTGATTCTATTCATTAAACTTTAACCGAAACAAAGATGGAAGAAACAAGATGGCTGATTATTAAAGTTGCCTTAGAACCGTTTTATTTCAACGGAATATTTGCCGTTTTGAAGCAAATAAGATAAAGGAGAAAGGATTATATGAGTAAGAAAAATACAGTTGTTGCACTTGCGCTATTTATTTTGTTTGCCTCTATTGCAGCAGGGTTATTTGTATATAATGATTTTTTACAAGACAATCTCTCAGCACAGAATTGTAGTATGCTTGAAGAAATTATGCAGCAACAGCGATATAATTTTGACCTAAAGCTTGGAAACGATAAAAAAACAATGACTACCTTTGCTGATTTAATTTCAAAAGTGCCATATGCAAAGGACAGTATGCTCGACGTTTTAAACACTCTCGTTTCTGACAGCGATTTTGATTCCATGACATATATATCCCCCGACGGAAAAGCATATAATCAAGACGGCAAAGAGTTTTTAGCTAATGATAGAGAATACTTTATAAAAGCATTAGAGGGTAAAACTGTAATATCCGAACCATTAGAATCGAAGGTGCGAAATGCAAACATAATTGTGGTTGCTACCCCAATTATTAAAAGTGGCGAAATTATTGGCGTATTGGCAGGAGCATATAAGCAAGAGGAGCTTGACAAGTTGTTTTTATCCTCATTCGATGGTGCAGGATATGCCTATGTAACAGCCAACAACGGAGATATTATTGCAAAAACAGTAAACAGTTACAGCCTGACCGATATACGCAATATCTTTGACTTTTGGAAGCGAGCAAATTTTTATATGCACGACAATCTTAAAGTTATAAAAAGCAATCTCTATCAAAACAAAGGCGGTCATGCAAGATATAGAATAGATGATGAAAACCGTTACTTGCATTATGCAACTATCACAGTAAACGATTGGAATATATTTTCAGTTGTGCCTGAACAAGCGGTTGTGCAAACGGCAAACAAGATATTAGCTGTATCAATGATGCTGACAATAGGTGTTGCTGTTCTTTTTAGCCTGTTTTCAATGATTGGGATTTTGCAACAAAGGCAATATGTTAAAACAATGATGAGGGTCGCCTTTACCGACGAACTGACAGGCGCACCAACTCTTGCAAAATTCAAGATTGAAGCACAGCGGTTTATAGATGAAAATCCAGAAAAAAAGCTGTTAATGGTTAAGTTTGATATTGACCGATTCAAACTACTGAATCGTATCTTGGGGTTTGAAACAGGTGATATTGTAATTATTAATATGTGTAAAGCATTAAAAGCCAATACACCCGGAAACTATGATCGTTATGCGCGTATTCATGATGATGAATTTCTTGTTCTCCACGAATTTGAAAGACAAGAACAAGTCTTGGAAATAAGAGATAGATTTCAAGATATTTTCAAGAATCTTATGGGAGAAGATTTTCATTATAATGTTAAAATTGTTTCCGGTCACTACTATATGCAGATTGAAAACTGCAAGGATATATCGGAAGCAATAGAAAAAGCAAATATTGCCCACAGAAAAGCAAGGCGATTAGGATTACCGCTTTGCAATTATGATGAGCAAATGATTGAGCAGGCATTAACTCAAAAGAAAATCGAAAACAAAATGGCGGATGCACTTGAAAATAATGAATTTAAGGTGTTTATGCAACCTAAATATTATCTGTCAAATGAAAAAATCGCAGGAGCGGAAGCGTTAGTGCGGTGGAAAGACAGCAACAATAATGTTGTCTACCCTAATGATTTTATTCCGCTATTTGAAGAAAACGGGTTTATTATAAAGCTTGATATCTACATGTTTGAAAAAGTCTGCTGCATCATCAGACGTTGGATAGACAATGGAATAACTCCCACTGCTGTATCTGTTAATTTTTCAAGGCGACATCTCGAAAATATTAATTTGGTAGAAATGCTATGTGAAATTGCAGATAAGTATGAAGTACCTCGTCACCTTTTGGAAATTGAACTTACCGAAAGCACTTTTTTTGACAACGAGGAAATATTACTCACCTTTTTAGACCAGTTACACATAGCGGGATTTACCCTTTCTATGGACGATTTTGGTTCAGGTTACTCCTCACTTGGACTACTTAAAAATATCCCTGTTGATGTAATTAAAATAGACAGAACATTTCTTTTGAACTCCACGGATGATGAACGAGCAAAGACAGTTATTGCCAATGTGATGAAAATGGCAAGGGAGCTAAATATTCACACCGTTGCAGAGGGTGTGGAAACGATAGAGCACATTGAGCTACTCCGTTCCCTTGATTGCGATATTGTGCAGGGTTATTACTATTCCAAACCGGTTCCGGTGAGCGATTTTGAATTACTCTTATAATTTTTATAACATTCTACATTTTAAAGGTCAATGTGATGTGAAGATAATTAACCTAAAAAATTTTACAAAAATTAATCTTGATAAAATACTAACAAAATACTAAATTCCATTGACATTTACTAAAGAACTTTATAAAATAAAAGAGTTATCAAGAAATAGCAATGATGGAACCAGTAATATTTACAGAGCCTTTACAGAGAAGTTGCGTTGGCTGAGAGCAACAAGGTATGTACTTATGAATATCACTCCGGAGCTAAAAACACAATGAAGTGGCAAATACTTTAATGAGTGTTTGCAAATAGGGTGGTACCGCGGTTATGAATCGTCCCTAGGCTTGAAGGTCAAGCTTGGGGATTTTTGGTTTTTGAACTACTAATTAGAAATGAAAGAATCCACAATAGATTAACACAAATAATAAAAAACTTTAATTTAATTTAACTCCAAGAATGAGAAACCACATAAACAATTAAGCACAAAATCAACAGAAAGGAAATAAATTATATGTTTGAAAACTTATCAGAAAAACCAATAGCAGAATTGCAGAATGAGCAGGCGGAATTGTGGGACAAAGAAGACTTGCTCCATAAATGTGTTACCACCAGAAAAGGAAAACCTTCCTTCGTCTTTTACGAGGGTCCACCTACAGCCAATGGAAGACCGGGGATTCACCACGTCATTGCCAGAACCTTGAAGGATTCCGTCTGTCGCTATAAGACCATGCAGGGCTTTGAAGTAAAGCGAAAAGCCGGATGGGATACCCATGGATTACCTGTGGAAATAGAAGTAGAAAAGCAACTATCCATGTCGGGAAAGCAAGATATAGAAAAGTATGGAATTAAAGAATTTAATGCGAAATGCAAGGAATCCGTCTTCACTTATGAAAAGCAGTGGCGAGAAATGACCAAAAGGATGGGGTACATCATCGATTTGGATAATCCCTATATCACTTTGGATAACGATTACATCGAATCGGGTTGGTGGATTTTAAAGGAGTTTTTCAAAGCAGGGTTGATTTATGAGGGTCATAAAATTTTACCTTATTGCCCAAGATGTGGAACCGGATTGGCTTCTCACGAGGTAGCCCAAGGATATAAAGAGGTAAAGACCAACACCATTACGGCAAAGTTCAAGAGAAAAGATGCTAATGAATACTTCTTAGCTTGGACCACTACTCCCTGGACTTTGGCATCCAATGTGGCTCTCACTGTGGGTGCTGAAATCGATTATGTAAAAGTGGAGCAGGACGGCACTATCTATTATGTGGCAAAGGCCTTAGCGGATAAGGTATTATCTCCCAATGGGGAATACAAGGTACTGGAAGAAATAAAGGGAAAAGAGTTAGAGCATGTAGAATACGAACAATTAATGCCCTTTATTCAGGTAGATAAAAAAGCCTTCTTCGTCACCTGCGCCGATTACGTCACCATAGAAGATGGTACGGGAATCGTTCATACAGCTCCCGCATTTGGAGAGGACGACTATCAGACGGGCAGAAGATACGATCTTCCTGTTCCCAATCCTGTAGACGAGCAGGGAAAATACTCTGATACACCTTGGGTAGGACGTTTCGTAATGGAAGAAGGACTGGACGTAGACATTATCAAGTATTTAGCAGCGGAAGATAAAATTTACGCAAAAGCAAAGATGGATCATAATTATCCACACTGTTGGAGATGTACTACTCCATTAATTTACTATGCAAAGCCTAGCTGGTATATTGAAATGACCAAGCTAAAGGATCAATTGGTGGCAAACAACAACGAAGTCAATTGGTTCCCTGACTACATCGGAGAAAAACGTTTTGGAAATTGGTTGGAAAATGTGAACGATTGGGCAATTTCCAGGAATAGATATTGGGGAACTCCTATCAATATTTGGAGATGCGAATGTGGGCATTTAGAATCCATAGGTTCCAGAAAAGAGTTGGTGGAGAAAGCCATGGAAAGCATTGACGAAACCATAGAGCTTCATAGACCTTATGTGGATGATGTACACATCAAATGTGAGAAATGCGGAGGCACCATGAGCCGTATTCCCGAGGTAATGGACTGTTGGTTTGACAGTGGAGCCATGCCCTTTGCACAGCACCATTATCCATTTGAAAACAAAGAGAAATTTGACGAGGAATTGTTCCCGGCGGACTTTATCTGTGAAGGAATCGACCAAACCAGAGGATGGTTTTATTCCCTGCTGGCCATTTCCACATTTATAAAAGGCACTTCCCCCTATAGAAATGTTTTGGTTAACGACTTGATTTTAGACAAAGAAGGCAAAAAAATGTCAAAGTCCAAAAACAATACGGTGGATCCCTTTGAATTGTTCGATAAGTATGGAGCGGATGCTACCAGGTGGTATTTACTTTACGTTTCACCGGCCTGGTCACCTACCAAGTTTGATGAAGAGGGGTTGATTGAGGTACAGAGCAAATTCTTCGGAACTTTAAAGAATGTGTACAATTTCTTTATCCTGTACTCCAACCAAGATAATATTGATGCAGCAAATCTTTTCGTAGATTACCAAAAGAGACCTGAGCTTGATCGGTGGATTTTATCTAAGTATAATCAATTGATTGCAGATGTAACGGAAGAGATGGATCGATATGATCACATGAAATCCGTAAGAAAAATACAGGAATTTGTCACAGAGGATCTCTCCAATTGGTATATCAGAAGAGCGAGAAGGAGATTCTGGGGCGAGGAAATGACAGATGATAAAAAATCTGTCTACGCTACTACCTATGAAATTTTAGTAGGGGTAGCACAGCTTTCCGCACCTTTTGCACCTTTCATCACTGATGAAATCTATACGAAGCTCACAGGGGGAGAATCTGTTCACACTTCTTATTACCCACAGGCAAAATCTCAATGTATAGATAAAGAGGTAGAGCTGAAGATGGACTTGGTGAGGGATTTAGTTGGTTTGGGAAGAGGTGTTCGAGAAAAGACCAGAATCAAGGTAAGGCAGCCCCTTACAGAAATTTTGGTGGATGGAAAGTACGAGGAACTCATCAAGGATATGACCGACTTAATCATGGAAGAACTAAATGTTAAGAGGGTTGTATTTGAGAAGAAATTGGATCAATATATGAATTTCTCTTTAAAGCCAAACTTCAAAGCAGCAGGTCCTGCATTAGGTGCTAAAATCAAAGCCTTTGGTGCTTCATTGGCAAAGGAAGATCCATCTAAAACTGTGGAAACGTTAGAGGCAGAGGGACAGATTACCTTAAATCTCGCTGGAGAGGATGTAATTATCTCCAAGGATCTCATTGAGGTGAGCATTTCTGCTAAAGAAGGGTTTGCCGTTGCCATGGAGAACAACATATTCACCATTTTGGATACCACCATTACACCGGAGCTTCTCTCCGAAGGACTTGCCCGAGAATTGATTTCCAAGGTGCAGCAGATGAGAAAGCAAAAGGACTTTGAAATGATGGATCAAATTAAGATATTCTGCCAAGGGGATGAAGAAGTGCAAAATGCCGTGAAGGAACATCAAGACTACATCATGAGAGAAACTTTGGCGGTGGAGATTTTAATGACGGGAGACCAGATAGAGGAATATGATTTAAATGGTCATAAAACTGGAATTAATGTTGAAAAATTTAATATAAAACATGATTAATAATATCAATTATATGATTTTGTATCAAGAATAAAAACAAACTGAAGCGATCTTTGGAGTCTATCCACTTGATCGTTTCTTTTTACCAATAGTCTATTTAAAGTGCTATTCTGCAATTAAAAACGACGTATTAATTGAGGACTATTATATTATGATATCAGGTCAAAAGATAAATAATAAAACTGAACACAATACAATATGTTAATTTATTAACAAAATAATATATATATAGTCATTATGAATATAATTTTAGGCTTTTGACCCCTGTATCGTTTTAATTAAAAATTAATAAATCAATAATTATTAAATTATTTAAAAAAGTTGGAAAAATCAACATTTCATGGTAAAATATTAATGTCTTAATACTAAGGAATATCATCAAAGTTGATTGATGTTTCTACTTTTTATTTAACCATTCGTTATTATTTAATTTATAAAAGAAAGGGAAAAATTATGAACGATAATGCAGTAAAAAAGAAACATGTAGTACCCCATGTATACGTTATTCTTTTAGTCATTGTGGCTATTTGTGCCATATTGACTTACATGATTCCTGCAGGTGCCTATGACAGAATAGAAGGACCCGAGGGCAGGATGATTGTAGACTCCACCTCTTATCATGCAGTGGATCAAAACCCTGCGGGAATCTTTGATGTTTTGATGTCTATTCCAAAGGGCATGGTGGAAACAGCCCAAATTATTTTCTTTATTTTTATTTTAGGGGGCTCCTTTCAAGTAATGAATGCAACGGGAGCTGTAGAAGCGGCAATCGGTAAGCTAACTATCAGCATGGGAAACAGAGGAAAGATGCTTTTACCCATTATCATGATCATCTTCTCCCTTTGTGGTGCAGTGTTTGGCATGGCTGAAGAAACCTTGCCCTTTATTCCCATTATGGTAACTCTATGTATTGCCATGGGTTATGACTCATTAACCGGTGCAGGAATTGTTCTGGTGGGAGCAGGAGCAGGTTTTGCCGGTGCATTCATGAATCCTTTTACCGTGGGTGTGGCTCAAGGAATCGCAGAACTTCCTTTATTCTCAGGAATTCAGTTCCGTTTGGTAGCTTACGCTTTGATGGTGTTATTATCCATAGGCTTTATGATGTGGTATTCTGCCAAAATTAAAGTGGATCCAACCAAAAGCCTTATGCACTCCATTGATATGCAAAGGACTGATAAGTTGGATTTAGCAACCATTCCCAAATTTGACAATACCCATACTGCTGTATTGGTGATTTTTGTAGCCACTATGGCGCTCCTAATCTTCGGAGTATTAAAATATGAATGGTACATACAAGAAATCTCAGCATTATTTTTAGGAATGTCCATATTAATCGGTATTGTAGCAAGACTGGGACTCTATGGATACGGTGAGGAATTCGTAGTCGGTTTATCCGGTATTGCAGGTGGTGCCTTGGTAGTAGGATTTGCTCGTGCTATTTTAGTAGTCCTCAACGAAGGAAACATCATGGATACCATCCTTTATACCATCGCCTCCGGGTTATCCACTTTGCCTGCCTTTATGTCTGCCATAGGAATGTATTTATTCCAGTGTTTCCTCAACTTTATCGTACCTTCTGGAAGCGGTCAGGCGGCAGTTTCCATGCCCATTATGGCACCTTTAGCAGATATTGTAGGAGTCACAAGACAGACTGCAGTTTTAGCATATCAGTTTGGAGACGGTATTTCCAATATCTTCACCCCAACCTCCGGCTACTTTATGGCCGGGTTAGCCTTGGCAAAGATTCCTTGGGACAAATGGGCAAAATGGATATTACCTTTAATTTTGTTGCAATACTTACTAGGTGCAATCGTGGTAATTGTCGCTCAGATGATTCAACTGGGACCATTCTAAAATTGATGATGTTAAGCCATAAGGGAAAGAAAGGCGGATTGCATGATAGACTGTACTGAGAAAATCAAAAGTTTGGTTAAAAAAAATATAGAAGAAGTAGTTTCCATAAGACGCTATCTACATGAATACCCCGAGACCGGAGGAAATGAAATAAATACGGCAAAAATTATCCGAGAAAAGTTGGAGCAATTGGGTATTGAAACAAAATACAACATAGCGAAAACAGGAGTTGTAGGAATTATCCGGGGGAATCACCCGGGAAAAACTTTGATGATTAGGGCGGATATGGATGCTCTGTCCCTCAATGAAGAAACAGATTTACCTTATAAATCAAAAAATGAGGGAGTAATGCACGCTTGTGCCCACGACGGTCATGTGGCATCCCTCTTAGGCGCGGCTATGGTTCTCAGTGAGATGAAGGACCATCTGCAAGGTAATGTAAAGCTTCTGTTTCAGCCTTCCGAGGAGGATTACATAGACGGAGAATTGGCTGCAAATATCATGATTCGAGAGGGAGTTTTGGAAGATCCCAAGGTGGACTTTTCCATGGCTCAGCACCTTTGGGGAACCACTGAAGAAGGAATCGTTGAAATAAAAACAGGTGGTATAATGGCAGCCCCTGACAAATTTACCTTTAAAATCATTGGAAATGGTGGGGCTCATGGATCTATGCCTCATCTATGTGTGGATCCGGTGGCCACTTTAGCCCAGACAGTAGTTAATATTTATACAGGCATGCAAAGGATTATGAATCCAGCAGACCCTGCTATTATCTCCATCTGCAAAATCAAAGGTGGGGAGGAATATAACATCCTACCTAATGAAGCGGAAGCCAGCGGAACCATTCGTACCTTTTCCGGTGAAATGCAGCTAAAGATGAAGGAACGCTTGGAGAGTATTATTGCGGCAACGGCTCAGGCCAATGGAGCTACTTATGAGTTGGAATATTATATGGATAATCCACCGGTGATGAATGATGCTACCATGGTAAATATAATTAAAGCTTCAGCTGCTAAGATTGTAGGTTCGGAAAGAGTTCAAGAGCCTAAGCATTTAGTGTTTGGCGGAGAAGATTATGCCTGTTTTGCCAGGGAAGTGCCATCAGCATTGTTTTTCGTAGGTATAGCTAAGGATTTGGATAATCCTCCAATCCATCATAATGAGAAGTTTCAATGGGATGATGGAGTATTAAGCATATCCGTAAACGTTTTATGTCAAGCAGCATTGGATATTTTAGAACAAAGTTCAAAATAAAAACTGGAGGAAAAATTGAATAATACAATAGAAAATATAATTCCACAGAATATGGAAAGTGAGATTGTGGATCTCATCTCAGCAGTAGTTGCCTGTCCCAGTCACAGTGGTATAGAGAATCAGGAGACTCAAACAGCAGAAGCGTTTAAAGACTTCTTTCTCAAGGAAGGAATTGAAGCAGAAACTCATCTCGTCGCTGATGGTCGAAAAAATGTAATTGCAAGGCTAAAAGGGCAAGGAGCAGGAAAGACTTTGCTTCTCACCGGTCATATTGATACGGTACCTCCTTACGACATGGAAGGTGACCCTTATGCTGTCCGAATTGAGGACGGCAAGATGTACGGCAGAGGTGTTGTAGATATGAAAGGTGCCTTGGCTTGTATGGCTTATGCCATGGTAGCTATAAAAAAATCAGGAATTCCTCTTGAGGGAGATGTGGTTTTTGCCGGAGTCATCGATGAAGAGGAAAAAAGCTTAGGAACTATTGCTTTAATTGAGCAGGGTATGACCTTTGATGCTGCAGTAGTGGGAGAACCTACCAATATGGAGGTTTGCTCCGGGCATAGAGGGCTAGAGTGGTTTGAGTTTTTCTTTCAAGGAAAGACCGTACACGGAGGTCGCCAAAAGGAGGGCATCAACGCCATCCAAAAGGCAGTTAAGTTTGTGGATGCTTTAGAAAAGGACTTGATACCGGTCATTGAGAAGCGAGTACATCCTCTGGCGGGTAGTTCTACTATGAATTACGGATATATTTTGGGAGGAACTCAGCCCAGCACCGTTGCAGGGGAATGCGTTTTGAAAATTGATCGGCGTTGGCTTCCTGAGGAAACCTATGAAACCGTAACAAAGGAATATCAAGATATTTTATATGCTTTGGCAAAGGAAGATCCTCAGTTTAAAGTCTCGCTTAAAGTGATGGAAGAAAGCCTAATGAAGGAAGGGTATGTCCATGAAGCCTTAGATACGGATGAAGAGCAGGAGATCGTAAAGATTTGCCAGAATCAAGTAGAAATAATCTTTGGTGAAAAAAAGGAATTGAGATTCTTTTCAGCTTGGACCGATGGAGGCTTACTCTCTAAATATGCGCACATTCCAACGGTAATTCTAGGGCCGGGAGAATTGGAATCGGCTCACTCTAAGATTGAGCATTTGGAAGTGGAAACCTTGATTCCTGCTACTCGAATTTATGCGGGTATCATTTTAGAGTTTTGTAAGTAAGGAAAAAACTGATGTATGATATAGTGATAATCAATGGAACTATTCCTGACTTTTCTACCATGACCTTGAAGAAGAGCAACATTGGTATTGGAGATGGAAAAATTGCCGGCATTTTTGCCCCCGAAGAACGGGTAGAGGGCAAGTTAATCGTTAATGCTGAGGGAAATATTGTTTCCCCGGGTTTTATCGATCTGCACATGCATGAAGAAAATTTTCAAGAAGAAGGAGAGAAATATGTCATTTCCAAGCTCATGCTGCAAATGGGTGTAACCACATGCCTTGGAGGTAACTGCGGCGTTCAGCACCAAAGTGTAAAGCTATTTCGAAAGACACTTGAAAAACTGGGAGGTGCTCCGGTAAACTACAGGGTTTTAGTGGGTTACAATCAACTGAGAAAACAGGTGCAGCCCAATGGGCATGAACCTATAACCAAGGAGCAAAGGCAGGAGCTTGTCCTTCAGATTAAGGATGAATTGTCTCAAGGTGCCTTTGGTTTATCTTTTGGACTGGAATACGATAGAGGCATCGCCTTGGATGAGGTATTGGATGTTCTTAACGCTATTGATGATCCGGATCTATTTGTATCTATCCATTACCGTGAGGATTGCTTGGAAGCCATTGATGAAATGATTGAAATTGCCCTTCATTCCAATAAGAATGTTCAAATCTCCCATTTAAGCAGTGGTGCTGCTCTGGGATTTATGGCAGAAGCCTTGGATCACATTAACTCGGCTATGAAAGAGAATCCAAAGCTGAATTTTGATACTTATCCCTACGCTGCTTTTTCCACCTTTATCGGTTCCGATGCTTTTTATGAAGGCTGTTTTGAACGATGGGGAAAGGACTATGGCGACATTTTACTTACTAATGATCCCTATAAAAACATCAGATGTACCAAGGAGCTTTATGAAAAGGTGCGAAGGGAATATCCGGACATGTTGGCAGTGGCCTTTGTCATGAATGAGAATGAGATTGTCTTTTCCATGAATAACTCCAATGGAATGATTGCCAGTGATGGAATTATCAGAGGGGGAAAGGGGCATCCTCGTGCCGCCGGAACCTTCCCGAGGGTCTTTGGTAAATACGTGAGAGAACAGAAGGTGCTGACCATGATGGAGGCTTTGAAAAAAACCACCTTACTGCCGGCTCAAAGGTTAAAATTCATGACCAAAGGTAAAATCAAAGAAGGGTTTGACGCTGATATAGTCATCTTTGATCCGGAAACCATAATTGATGGTGCCACCTTTGAGACTCTGGAAATTGCCCCAAAGGGTATAGAGTATGTTATTGTGGACGGTAAAGTTTCCCTGGAGAAGGGAAAGATTGTGAATGAGACAAACGGTAGGTTTTATTCAGGTTAATAGGTACAATTTAGCAGAGAAATTATAAAATGCCATGGAGCAAAGCTTTATACAGTTTTGTAGCAGTGCCTTCCAAAACTGTAAATTACTTTGTCCATGGCATTAATTTTTTTAAAATACAAAATTCATAATCAATCCGTAGAAAAATTGTACAGCAGGAAATAAAATATAATCTGTAACATTAAATAAAATTAAAAGCATCAGAATAATGAAGCCCTTGTTATAAACTTGATAATAAAATTGCGTATTTCTCAAATTGAAAAGCTGAGTAACGATGTTAAACCCATCTAATGGCGGTATGGGGAGTAAATTGAATACCATCAAAACCAGATTAATAGAAATAACGGATGTAATCATATCTGTTACTATCCCTCCTAAGGAAGTTAAAATAAATCCGGATTGAAAAGTAAAGATTAATTTTAAAATAATAGCAAATAAAATGGCCAACAACAAATTCATGGTAACTCCGGCAATGGCAACGAGAAATTCATCCCTTCGAGGATGTTTGTACATTCCGGGATTGATTTGAACAGGCTTTCCCCAACCGAAGCCGATGAAAAGCAGGGCTATAAATCCCACAGGATCTATATGTGCTGCAGGATTGATGGTCACCCTCCCTTGCCTTAGTGGTAAATCATCCCCCAGTAAGTTTGAGACCTTTGCATGAGCAAACTCGTGAAAGGATAGACCGATTATGATTCCGGGGAGATTGATTAGGCTGCTCATAATCCAATTCATGGGATTCCCTAAACCTCCCAATATAACTTGAGCACCTAGTAAAAAAATAAAAAGTAATGCTATGGGGTTTTCCCTGATAAATCTCAAAATTGTACCTCCACGTAAAATATTTTGATTAAACGAAAATTTACTATATATTTTATCACAAAATTCCAAGAATTAAAATAGTATAGTAGTAAAGAAAATTGTAATCAAAAAATGAAGAGGTGTATTATTATGATGCAAAAAGACTTAAACCGAGGCTTTCCAAGAGCCATGTCGGATGAAGAACCCATGAATTGCTCTAAAACACATACTATCGTTGCCGGTGACACTTTATATTCCCTTTCTTACAAATATAACGTTTCTGTGCCAGTACTTATGCAAGTGAATAAAATTTTAAATCCATATAATTTACAACTAGGTCAGAAAATTTGTATTCCTGAAGGAGAGAACAATGGTCCTGCACCTGCTTGTGATGGTATGTTGTATACGGTACAGGCTGGCGATACACTGTATCTAATTGCAAAAAGATTTAAAATTACATTAGATTCATTAATGAAAGCTAATCCTACGTTGGATCCTTACAATTTAGGCATCGGCATGAAGCTTTGCATTCCAAACAAAATTGTAGATAATGATCATTGTGAGGTGATGGATGGAACTCATATGGATAATATGGGTGTTATGCCCCCTCAAGGTACCGCTGTACCTTTGCCATCCTTTCCCGTGGCACCTATACCTCCAAGACCAACATTACCTTCCAGACCACCTATGAACCAAATGCCTCCGGCACGACCTTTACCCGAGAGACCTCCCGCATGTCCTATGCCTGAGATGCCGATGCCTCCCATTCCGGGTGGTAACATGGGAGGAAGATGCCCCGGCGGTATGATTTACAATACACAAAGAGGGGATACTCTTGCCAGAATTTTAGACAGATTCGATATATCCTATAGGGATTTAAAGAAAGCCAATCCGGGAGTGGATTTCTCCGGTTCTTTAGAGACTTTAGCACTTTGTATTCCAATGGACAATTAGGGCTGCTGAAAGTCCACACATATAAATTGATTGTGGGTAGTATAATTAGGGGCTACTGAATAACTCTGCAGGAGTTATTCCCCATGGATAAGTCCATGGGAATCCGGAAAAAAATATAGATTTTTTTCCGGATTCAGCCCATAATTATCGGTGAACTGAATCAAGGACATGAAATGTCCTTGGAAAAAGTGCAAGGATTTTTCAAAAAATTATTAAAATCTTTGCACTTTTTGGATTAAAAAATGTATAAATTTATTAAAATTTATGGATTTTTTAAATATTCAGTAAGCCCTAAATATTTAATTTTAAATAAGAGCGTGGTAAGAAAGTTACTGCGCTCTTTAATTTTCTATAAATTTTAAAATAACATGATACGAGCATCAAAAGATAAAAAAACTGGTCACAATATTATGTTTTGATTTATTAGTATAATATGATACTGGAGTCAAAAGCCCAATATTATTAAATATTTAGAATTTACCATACTATATATATTAATGTTTTAAGGTGTTAACGCTTTATATTGTGGGTAGTCTTAACAGTTATAGCTATTGACCCTGATATCATAATATATAAAGTTTTTTATTTTTAAATTTAAAAAGTATAAGGCATTTGACCTCAGTATCATAAGATTTGATATTTAAAAAATATTAAATTAATTTTTTAGCACTCTCGTGTTTAGAGTGCTAATTTTGTGGTAAAATATTACTATCAGAATATATAATAGATCTAATTGCTAAATATAAAAAACGTGGAAATGACGGAATCAAAGATTCCTATTTCCAGATGTCGTCCGCAAGGGGCGACGCTTTGCAAGGTACGTTCTTTGATATTCCAGAAATATCGCAAGGGATATTTCCTACATAATAAAAAACGTGGAAATGACGGAATCAAAGATTCCTATTTCCAGATGTCGTCCGCAAGGGGCGACGCTTTGCAAGGTACGTTCTTTGATATTCCAGAAATATCGCAAGGGATATTTCCTTCATATTAAAAAACGTGGAAATGACGGAATCAAAGATTCCTATTTTTAGAAAAAAAGAACGGGGGATAGAAAATGAATTTTGAAAAACTTACCCAAAACGCACAAAGCGTTATTGGAGAATGCCAAAATATTGCTATACAGGAAGGGAATCAACAGTTGGAAGTGGAGCATTTGCATTTGGCTCTTTTGCTTCAGCAGGATGGGCTTATTCCCAAGCTTTTGACTTTTATGGGTGCCAATGTTGATCTTCTGGTAAGAGAAGTAGAAATGGAAGTGGGAAAGCTTCCTAAAGTTCAAGGAGGGAGCGACAACCTCTATTCTTCAAGGCGACTCAGCCAAATTTTGCTTCAGGGCGAAAAAATTGCCAAAGAGTTTAAGGATGATTACATCAGCGTGGAGCATTTGTACCTTGCTTTAATAGAGGAAAAAAATACCCCTTCATCAAAGATTCTAAAGAATCATGCCATTACCAAGGATGGGTTTCTCCAGGCACTTTCTAAAGTGCGAGGAAATCAAAGAATCACTAACCAAAATCCCGAGGACAATTATGATGCCTTAAATAAGTACGGAAGAGATTTGGTGGAATTGGCTAGAGAAGGAAAATTGGATCCCGTCATCGGTAGAGATGGGGAAATTCGTCATACCATTCAAATCCTTTCCAGAAGAACTAAGAATAATCCCGTGCTGATCGGAGAACCGGGAGTGGGCAAAACCGCTGTGGTGGAAGGCTTAGCTCAGCGAATCTTAAATGGCGACGTTCCTGAAGGGCTGAAGGATAAAACCATCTATGCTTTAGATATGGGTGCTTTGATTGCAGGGGCAAAGTTTAGAGGTGAATTTGAAGAAAGACTGAAAGCTGTATTAAACGAAATCGAAAAGTCCGATGGAAGAATCATACTCTTTATCGACGAAATTCATAATATCGTAGGGGCAGGAAAAGCAGAAGGAGCCATGGATGCAGGAAATTTGCTGAAACCTAAATTAGCCAGAGGGGAGCTTCATTGTATCGGAGCCACCACCTTGGACGAATACCGCAAATATATAGAAAAGGATGCTGCGTTGGAAAGGCGTTTCCAAAAGATTTTAGTGGATCAACCTACAGTAGAGGATACCATTTCCATTTTAAGAGGACTTAAGGAACGGTTTGAGATTCACCACGGTGTTAGAATTACGGATAGCGCCCTTATCGCTTGTGCTACTTTGTCCGATCGTTACATCAGCGACCGTTTTTTACCGGATAAGGCCATTGATTTGATGGATGAAGCAGCTTCTAAAATACGTATTGAAATCGACAGTATGCCGGCAGAATTAGATGAAATTGCAAGAAAAATCATGCAGCTTGAAATAGAAAAGCAAGCCTTGGGCAAGGAAACCGATGAGGGTTCCAAGGATCGTTTAAAGAATATTGAAAAAGAACTTGCCCAAATCAAAGAAGAAAGCAGCAATATGAGAGCCAGATGGGAGCAGGAGAAGAAATCCATCTCTGATTTAAAGGAAACGAAACAGCAGGTGGAAGAGGTGAAGCACCAGATTGAGGAAGCAGAGAGAGCCTATGATTTGGAACTTTTGGCAAAATTAAAATACGGTACTTTGCCGGAACTGGAAAAGAAGCTTGCAGAAGAAAGTGCCCAGCAGGAGGCGGCAAAGGAAAGCCGAATCCTCAGCGAGGAAGTAACTGAGGAAGAAATTGCCGAGGTGGTGTCCAAGTGGACGGGAATTCCTGTAAGCAGGTTGGTGGAAGCAGAAAAGGAAAAGCTTCTTCGTTTGGGAGAAGTCCTTCATAAGCGTGTGGTAGGTCAAGATGATGCGGTGGTAGCCGTCTCTGAGGCGGTGTTAAGGGCCAGAGCAGGATTAAAGGCAGCTCATAAGCCCATCGGCTCCTTCATCTTCCTAGGTCCTACAGGAGTGGGGAAAACAGAATTGGCGAAGGCTCTATCCGAGGCATTGTTCGATACTGAAAAGAATATGATACGTATTGATATGTCGGAATATATGGAAAAGCAC
>CAYWVS010000035.1:0-33523 GCA_964461765.1 uncultured Anaerovorax sp. | reverse complement strand
CAAGTGCTAACATTTTTGGGGCCCCAACGCTAAACTTTTTGATTGACAAAGACATATGTTCCGTATTTCATTATACTTGCTTCCAAAATGATCAATCCATAAGTGTTTCGGCAAGCATTGGTATTGCAGTTTTCCCTAAGCACGGAAAAGATTTTGATATGTTATATCGAAACGCAGACACTGCCCTATATATGACTAAAGAAAAAGGTAAGGACGGTTACACAATCTATGATGGGATTTCAATTGATAGTTACCAATCTAAAAGGACAGGGATAGAAAGTAGCTGCATTTAACTATTGCAGGGGACAAGGCACATTGCCTGTCCTCTTTTTTATTATGTAGGAAATATCGTCGGAGACGATATTGAGGTCATATCAAAGAACGTACCTTGCAAAGCGTCGCCCCTTGTGGGCGACATGTGGAAATAGGAATCTTTAATTCCTTCATTTCCACGTTTTTTATCTAATAGGAAATATCGTCGGAGACGATATTCACGCAAAATGACTAATATAATTGCATATTCAATCTTATTTAAATCTTGCATAATCATACCTATTGTGATACCATCTGTATCATAATAGGTAGATAAATAAATTTTGTGGGTTAAAACAGAGGACTATCCTAAAAATCATTCACATAAACATACGAAGGAGGGGAATAAAGAATCAATTGAGGGTGAGCAAAGAAAAACTGGACGCTTTTCAACAAGAAAGGCGACAACGGATCATCGAGGCAGCAAGCGAAATGTTTATGGAAAGTGGCATTGGCAATTTTTCCATGCAAAAGATTTCAAAGGTTGTGAAGGTACCTATCGCCAGTATAAAGCGATATTTTGTATCTACAGCAGACCTTGTTACACAGTCGGTGATATATCTAATTGAGAATTTTTATACTGAAGTACGTCTCAGATATGATAAGCTTGGTGGTCAAAATTTCACCGCCTATCAGGAGGTTGAGTTTTTTATAGATAGCTTTATTTACGTCTTTAAAAACCATCGAAATTTTATTCGATTTACATTGGATTTTGATATCTACATAAAAACCCAAGCCCCTCCGGAGGAAACGATGGAGAAGTATTATATAGTTATGTCAAAGTTTCTCTATATGTTTTCCCATGGATTTGCCAAAGGCGTAAGGGATCAAAGCATCAAACCGGGACTTCTTAAGGACGATATATTTTTTACCTGCTTTCATGTCATGCTTGCGGTAGTGCAGAAATTCAGCTATGGAAATACCCAACCAAGCCCCAAGGGGGACGACTATGCGGAGCTTGTGCTTCTTAAACAAATGATGCTTGAATATATAAAAGCTCCGGCAATAAACGCGAAGGGTGAATAGATAAAGATAAATGCTACACAGTAAGGGGGGAGAACCATGAGGCTCAATAAAACAATAATGGCTATCATTATAGGGAGATGTCTATGCATGCGACAGGTATGTTGATAGTAAATACCGGATAGAGAATATACGGAATACCCTTTTGCTCAGGATGCCAGAGTATAGCAAGGAATTTGGACTTTATAAATCCAAATTTTTGTATATTAGTTATGGAATAAGAGGAGGTAACTTATCATTATGAAAAGTAAATTAATCAATACGGGGATTTTGTTATGTATTATAGCACTAATTTTCACGGCTTGTACGTTACAAGATCAGATTGAAGTTAACAAGGAAAAAAAGGAAGCGTCAGAGTATACCTCTAAGTATAATGACCAAGTAAAAAACGCCTTAAACTGGGATGGCATAAATGCAGAAGCAAGCCTTGCAAAGCAAGGACTTATTGCGGAGAAGAAGGGGCTTTTGATAATGCATAACAATGGTAATATGCCGGTTTGGGATATGACAAAGTACGACTTCTTAACTGGAGATTCACCTGACAGTGTGAATCCAAAGCTATGGGAGCATGCTAAACTAAATATGAATATTGGATTGTATAAAGTAACAGATAATATTTATCAAGTAAGGGGTTTTGATCTTGCTAATATTACCTTTATCAATGGGCAAAATGGGTATATCGTAATTGACCCTTTAACAAGTGAAGAAACTGCAAGGGAAGCCTATAACTTTATATGCGATGAATTGGGGGAGAAGCCTGTAACGGCAGTGATTTTTACCCATAGCCATGTAGACCATTACGCAGGCGTTAATGGACTGTACAATAATTCTGGGGGCACAAAACCCACCATATATGCACCAAGTGGCTTTATTAATGCAGTAGCAGAAGAAAATTTGTATGCAGGTATAGCCATGACAAGACGGTCCTATTACATGTATGGAACAATATTAGAACGTGGGGTTTTCGGGCAAGTTGACGGTGGGCTTGGCAAATATGCGGCCAATGGCACTCAGGGTCTTTTATCCCCAGATGTTACAATCGAAAAATCAGTGGAAACAATGGTAATTGACGGCATGGAAATGGTATTTCAGCTTACAAACGGCACTGAGGCACCTAGCGAGATGAATGTGTATATAACAGGAGAAAAATCCCTATGTATTGCAGAAAACTGCACAGCAACTTTGCATAATCTTTATACCCTTAGGGGTGCACAGGTTCGGGATCCGGAGAAATGGGCAGATTACCTAGATCAAACTATTGAATTGTTTGGAGGGGATATTGAAAGTGTGTTTTCTACCCACAATTGGCCCAGATGGGGCAACGGTGAGAGTCTTGCATATATGCGATCTCAGAGGGATTGTTACCAATACATAAAAGACCAAACATTGCGCCTAATGAGCCTAGGTTACACCATAGATGAGGTTGGCAGGATGGTAGAGCTTCCAAAGTCTCTTTCCAATAATTTTTTTAACGGAGAATTTTACGGAACAGTTTCTCATAATGCAAAGGCAGTTTACCAAAAGTATTTAGGTTGGTATGACAGTAACCCTGTGAATTTAAACAAACTGATTCCCGAGGACTCTGCTAAAAAATATGTGGAGTATATGGGCGGTGCTGATAAGGCGCTTAAATTAGCCTCGGAAGACTATAAAAAGGGAGAATATCAATGGGTAGCAGAGATTACAAGACAGATTATATATGCGGATCCCGATAATGAAAAGGCAAAACTATTATGTGCTGATGCACTTGAACAATTGGGTTATATTGCGGAGTCCGGTCCTTGGAGAAATGAATATTTATTTGGGGCTGAAGAGTTGAGAAATGGTGTTAATTTGCCATTTAAATCTATAGTAATTAAGCCGGAAGTATATGATGCCATGGATATGAAGCAGCTTGCCGGTATGATCGCCATTAGGCTGAACGGTCCTAAAGCAGATGGAAAAGATGTTATTTTTAAGATAGAAACAACTGATGCAGGCAGGAAAGGAGCATTTCATCTTAGAAATGGAGTCTTGGTTTATTTAGGGGAAAACATAGCTACTACATTTACGGTTAAAATGCCTCTTCGCTCATTATACGTATTAGCGTCAGGCGCAAGCGAAGAGATACAGTACGAAACAGAGCCTACAGATAAAAAAGCAACTTTTGACGAAATTGTTAAAATGTTAGATACTCCGGATATTGCATTTCATATTGTAACTCCATAGACAAGTAGATATCCTTTGATGAAAATCCCAGGACTTCCACCTTTTGGGGGATAAAAAAGCCAAGAAGCTGGTTGTTAGCTTTCTTGACCCCCAAAGACAATAAAAGAAGCGGAGCGTTGTCTCTGCTTCTTTTATTATGTAGGAAATATCGTCGGAGACGATATTGAGGTCATATCAAAGAACGTACCTTGCAAAGCGTCGCCCCTTGCGGGCGACATGTGGAAATAGGAATCTTTGATTCCGTCATTTCCACGTTTTTTATTATGTAGGAAATATCGTCGGAGACGATATTGAGGTCATATCAAAGAACGTACCTTAATCATAAATATTTGCAATCACCTCTTTGAGAAACTCAATGGACTCTTTTGTTGAGTAAACATAATTAATCAGCAATTCATTCTTAACAAAAAATTCAAAACCTTCGATTATATAATCCGTCTTTATTAAACAACAATATTTAATTTCATTATAATATTGCCTTTCATCGTTTATAAATAAAAAATTATTAGTGAATAAATGATACATAAAATTATTATAATTTATTTCATTTTTTAAAAGATAAAAATGAATATTTGGGTTGCTGTCACACGTTAGAATAAAGGTTTCCAATATTTGCCTCACTTCATCTTTGGTAAACCCTTTACGTCCTACGCCGTGATACAAGGTCTTTCCATTGTTTGCAAAATCAATAATTCCTTTTTTTGTTAAGATCATAATGTTGTGTTTAGATCTACTTGCAAAGTTCTCAAATCTTTTTTCCTGAATCTCAAGGAACTTATCTATTTTTCTTTTTTCATATGGTTTTTCTAATTCATTAAATAATTTTTTTACGATACTTGGTGGGAAAACCTTGATATCAAACATAGGCTTAATTTCAATGTCCTCATATTTTAATTCATATTCTAACCATTTTTCAGAAAGCTCTAAATAATTTTCTATGCCGGGACCATACATTACATCCGATTTTATGGAATTATGTTGACGGGTCATGGTGTTAAAAATGTTGGAGTAAAACTGATAAGTTTCTTCTGAGTTTAAATTTGAAAGAACAGTGAAGGCATTGTCTTTATTCAGATAAAGAATATCGATATATTTGTTATCTTCAAAGTCTGTTTTCAAAACCAATGTCATATTATTAAAGCTATTGATAAACTCAAATTGATCTGCACGAATATAAGGTGATAGATAACAATGATAATTTGGATTATTTATCACCGAAAGTAAAAGGATAAAGTCGGAAATGCTTTTTGACATTTTTTTCTCAGCACTAATATAATGCTCTATTGAAATATCCAACTGATCTGAAAAAGATAGAAGATATGACAAAGCATCTATTACACCATCATAAATAGAGTTTAACATACTTAGATGAATTTTTTTATATTTTTTATAGGTATCAAAAAAATCTTTAAGCGTTCTAACGGATAAGTCGATTTCCCCAAAACTTTCTTTGCAGATGCAAGGAAGCGGAGCTAAATTTTGATTCACAAAACTTAACATTTTTTTTGCTACGATGTAATTATCCAATCCCATCTTATTTACAATCAAACCTTCTCGAAGCATATCTTTTTCAAACTCTACTAAGTCTAGAGGGTTAACTTGTAAAAAATCGCTAAAAAAGGTTGAAACTTTTTTAACGGTACTTTTATCGTTCATAATTCTAGAGAGGGTAGTCTGGCTTTTAATGCCCATTTTTTTGCAAATGAGTTCCGGTGACAGACCTTTTTCGGAGATAAGCTGCGTCAATACTTGTCCAAAAGTTTTAGCGTTAATATTCATATACATACCTCAATAGTTTAACTCAAAAGTGTTTTAAATACGAATATTAGTTTACATGAAGGAATTAAAAAAATCAATATTTTAAAAGAGTAAATTTTAATCAAATTTTGATATAGTGATTAATTTTTTTAAAAATTGTGTTTGAATTTTTATTATTTTTGAAAATTTTGAAATTCATAGTAAAAGGTAAACCCTTTTTAGAAGTGATTTTAATATTAAGATCAATCTAATATATAAAAGTATCATATTTACACATTTTTAACTTGTATTTCAATGTATTGCCCTAAAATTCTACTCACTGTTATTTATATTAATAGGTATTTTAGAAATATTAAAACGGTATTTTCTGCATTTAAAAAAGTAAATAAATAACATTTTTTTAATATAAATGGTTTTGTCATAATAAATCAATTATTTAATAAAAATATTCTATAATAATTTGTGTGTAAATGATAATTATAATTGTGAATTTTTTACAAATAAATTGACAAATTTAAAATAATTTTGTATAATTATTTAATAAAAATGTTTGGCGAAAATGTTATGCAAACATTTTAAGATTAACTATAAAGTTAATAAGACTTTGAATGAAATCCATATAACATATACTTTAGATATGCAATGATGAATAGATTTGATAAGGTAGTGCCTTACATTAAATTCTTCAAGAAAATTAGTATCGAGTTATATGGATAAAAATGGGGGAAATATATGAAAATGTTAATAGTGGGAGCGTATAACTATTTTTCCGTAGCTCTCATTTCTAGACTAAAGCGAGAAAAACATAACACCTACATCCTTTGCGGTAAGGCTCAGGAGGATTCCTTTCATTATAAACAAAAGGCTGATGTGGAATACCCCTTCGACCCTTCAGATCACAGTGTTTTACATATTATAGGAGATATTCAGCCCGATATTGTTATCTTTATGGGTGGATTTGATTCTACATACAATTGGGATTTAGCAAAAAGCGTTTCCGGTAAATATTTGTCCACTCTTTCCAACATTCTGGATATTTCGTGTGAAAGCGTACCAAGAAAATTTATTTACTTATCCTTAAATTTAAACACTTTGCAAGATCAACCGCTTTCTACAAAGGAGATCACTGTTTCTACCGGTGAAAATATTTGTGAAACTTATGAAAAAAATAATTTTTTCCCTGTTTGTATCTTACGATTTTCCTCAGTATATGGGCTTCCGGAGTATGACTCCGAAGATTGCGGAGAACTGAGTAATGCACTAATGGCTGCATTAGCAGGAAGGCAGAGCCCTACACCAAACAGAGCAATCTTTCCCCTCTATGTTTCCGATGCAATTGAAGTCATTTATAAGATAATACAAGCAACTGCTGTTAATGATACAATCTATAATATTCATGGAAGGTACGAGATTAATTTAAGCTCCATGAGGGAAATGATAGAAAATGCAAGCAAAGAAGAACTATGGAATGGCAACGTTGAATATGGAGAGTGTTTAAAGGAATTGGAGGAAATACCGGAATTTAATTCGGAGTTTTCTTTTAAACCCATCGTTCCCCCCGACACCGGGATTCAATATGTAATTAATGATGTTATTGAAAATAAGCTCTTAGACCAAAAAATAGATAAGAAGTCAACGAATATGTCACTTATTAAAACTTTCAAAGGTTTTCTAGGTAAAATGAATAATGCATATTCCATGATTTTTCCTTTTATAGAGAATGTTTTACTTTTCGTTTTAGTAACTTTCATCATTAACAAAGGCTACCCCAGTCCGGAACAATTACTTATTTTCTACATTGTATTTGTTTCCGCGTTTTTAAACAGAGCCCAAGTGTTTATAAGTCTAGTTTTATCTGTGGTATATTATACATTGATACATTCAGACGACTATTCTCTGTATCAAATAGTAACGGAATATGAGTATTTGTGCACCATACTGGTAATGTTTATTTCTGGTTTTATGGTTTCTTCTATAAAAGACCGATTAACCACTATTGAAAAAGATAAGGACTTTATCATAGATACTCAGGATAAACAAATATCGGAATTAATCGGAATGCTTGATACAAATCGTGACATTAAAGCAGAATTGGAAAGTAGACTCTTAAATAACTCTGATAATCTCTCCAGAATATATGAAATTATTTCAAGGTTAGATGCTGTTGAAACGAGAAGGGTATTTAATGGAGCTCTAAAGGCTGTATCTGATATTATGCGTTCCAAGGATATCTCTATTTACGTATCTGGCAATAATTCCAGTTATTTTCGTCTTGTGGCAAGCTCTACGGATAAAGCCAGAAAAAGCATGTCCACCTCTATTAAGATCACTGATTATGCAGAAATGTATGAAGCCTTAAAGACTGAAAATGTATATGTAAACCGCAGCTTAAAGGAAGAGCTTCCTGCCATGGCTTTGGCCATCAGCACGGGCGGAGAGTTTAACGTTGTAATAATGCTTTGGACCATCGATTTTAAAGATTTGGGAATTTACCATGTGAATTTATTTCTGGTACTTCGTATGATCATTACAAATTCTATAACTCGAGCTTACCAATATGAAACTGCAACCCACGCACAACGATATATAGATGATACGGAGATTTTGCGTAAGGAGTTTTTTGAAGAAGTTTTAGAAGACCAGAAAAAGATTCAAGAAGATACCCAGATGCCTTACCAGCTATTGAGACTAACCAGTAAATGGAACAATTTGGCTGAAGTTAGCGCCAATTTGTCGAGACAATTGCGAGATACAGACTATATTGGTATAGGAAGCGATGATTCAATTATGATTGTCTTGGGAGGAACCGGAAAAAATGACGTTCAATTTGTCATCAACAGACTGGAGGGTATTGGCTTGCAAGTGGAAAGCGTGGAGTTATAAGAGGGAGAATAGTGAATGGAAGTCCTTATAAAAATTATTATAGCAAATTCTATAATATCGCTGATATATATGATCTTAGGTCTTGTGATTTTAAAAGATAAACCAAAAGTCATTTTGATAACCATGTTCTTTATTCTGTGTCCCCTAACGGGTATGTTATGCTTTGCCTTATCTGCTCTAGTTTATAAACTTAAATTCACGAAACACATAGATGTTACAGGAATTTATTTTAACGATGAAAAGTTGAATTATCAAAGAAAAGAAGATTATCGTGAAGGAATCGACGTTGCCCCTCTGGAGGAGGTTTTGCGCGTATCAGGGGTTAAGGAAAAAAGGCGCAGGCTATTGAACTCCATAAAAAGCGATATTGGAGGGAGTCTGTCTACCTATAGCTCTGCTCTCCTCAGTACGGATAGTGAGGTTTCTCACTATGCTGCCGCAATGCTTTCAAACGTGAAGGATACCTATGACAGAAACTTAAACCGTTTAGCCCATGAATTTGACATAGATAGAGAAGATCTTGAAATAAATAAAGAATACATTCGTGCTGAACAGGAGTATTTGACATGTGGCATACAATTGACTGACGATGAGCGCCTTAGACATCTATACTCCTTTACAAATCTCTGTGAAAACTTATACACTCATCATCCCGATAAGGTTACTGAGGACTTATTTGACAGGGTAATATCTTATTTTATTGAACTCAATGAATATAGTAAAGCTCAGATTTGGATTAGTAACTTTGAAAAGACCTTTCCTAAAAATGAATTAGTTTATCTTTCCAAATTGAGGTTCTATTTTCATAATAACGATAGTGAGATGTTTTTTACCACCCTTTCACAGCTAAAATCATCAGGAATTCCTATCAGTGCAAGCAGTATAGATTTAATCAGATACTTTAATCAAAGCCCTATTTTGAAGCGAATAGAAGGGAGGTAAGGCTTATGGAATTTTTAAAGCTCATTCTATTTATGATTTGCTACTTGCTTTTGTATGTGGCATACCCATATTTATGTGTCGGTTATCTGTTTCGGGGGAGAAAACCCTGGTACGTTTTTTTCGCAAGTCTCGCTGTTGGAAACATCTCCGTTATAGGAATCGTTTACATATTGTACCTTTTCAATATATATAACCTTGTTACTTTAATTGTTTCCTTGTTAGCTTTCGGTGTATTATCACAGCTCTTAGGAGGAAGCAAAAGAAGGATGGAATTATCCACTAAATTTAAAATATCAAAGGCATTGGTGCAAAATCATCAATTCAGATGGCGTACGGCATATTACAACTTGGGTATCAGTGGCATTTTTCATGGTAAAAGGTTATCTAAGGAGGAATTATTTCTTAAAGTCTTGCTTGGAATCAGCTTAATAGCTTGTTTTGGTTATGGATTTTATACTAGGTTATTTTCAGCCTTTTCCACGTCTTACTTTGGAGCAGCGGACATGTATACCCTTTTGGAGTCCCTTCGAGGCATGGAAAACGGCGAATTATTCTACATGGGAGTATCTCCTTTTGGTCTACAAAATACCATGATTGCTTTTAACACATTGTTTCCCTTTGGGCTTGTAAGCGTGGTTCATTTTTGGGGAGCGGTAAGCTTTGCTCTTCAAGTGGCGGGTTTTTCTTTCCTTGGGTGTAAGATGTTTCGATCCGGGTATTCAGTATTGATTTCCTTATGGATTTTGTTGGTATCCGATTTCTTCGCTTATTTTCGGTTTATAGATTATGGATCTGTATATTCTATGCCCCAGAACTATGTAATTGCATTTGTCATCCCATCTGCTCTATTTTTCCTTAGCTTCTTAAGGGAAAAGAAAAGACCGGATTTAGTAATATCTGCGGTATTCTTGGCATTGACAATCTTAATCAGCTACTATGCAGCTATCTATGTGCTTTTGGGAATTCTGCTTGTGTATTTGATTTGCTTTAAATCAGTTGAAAAGATTGTGTTGGTTAAAACCTTGATGGTCTTTATACTGGCTCTATGTATTTCAATGGCACCTCTTCTTGGAGGTGTTTTAAAGGGCATCCCATTGGATCCGTCTATCAATAAAGAAATAGGATTAGATCTTAAGGGAGTTTCCGATAATAATGCGAATTTTTCGGCAAATTTATTATGGATGTTTGAATACGAGTTTTATGAAAACTTGTTTCCTACAAAGATAAATGAAGAGATTGCCTTTAAGGAACAAATTGAAAGAGGAAAGTATTTAAACCAGATTATTGGAGATAACTTCAGCACCCCTAAGATTGACTTACACGTAAATTTATTGAGAGAAAGAATGTATGCGGGAATGACCATCGTCAGCCTTTTAGCTGCCATATGTTTAATCTATTATAATTATCGAAGAAAAAATCTTGAAAGAGCTCAATATCAGCTTTGGGCTTCTGGGTTTTGTGTTCTGCTGTTTATCCTACTCCTTTGTTATGGTTTTGGTTTTCCTGAATTTATCATAGCGGATCGTCAGAGGATTTTTCTGAGATTTTTAATTCCTATCTTAATAGGGTTTATACCTGAGCTAATCATTGTAGCATTGACTATAGAAAAGACTATGGATAAATTTAAGACTAAACCCTATGTGGCATTTATATTGATAATGACTGCCATACTGATGATAGATTCCTTTATCCTTGGTTTTGCTCACCCAAAGACTCCGGCTTTACAGTTAGAGTATAGCTCGGCAGCAAAGGCTGTTGAGATGATCAAATCAGATCATAAGGATGGAAACTTTACCTTAATATCTTCCTACATAGATAGCTCCCTGGTAATGAATCAAGGCTTTCATTATGAGCTTTCCGGTTTTTTAAAGGAAATTGAAAAAGAAGATGTTAGAAAAGGAATTTATATACCCACCAGGTACGTTTATTTATTGGCTGAAAAAACTGTACTCCCTATTTATCAAGTGATGGATTTTTCCTACCCTGAAAATATTGTCACAGGGGAGCCTATATCTAAAGGAGCTGTGAACCTGCCATTACCGGATGCATCTAATATAGATACTTTTCATAAAGGTGAATTTTATTATTTAAATTCCCATAATCGGAACGCTGTCATGTCTAAGGCCTACTATTGGGCTGAATCGTATACAAAGTATTACCCTGATGAAATGACAGTATTTTATGAAGATCTTGACATTATCGTTTATCGGTTAAAGCAAGATCAATATGCGTTAAATAATTTGCTTTTACCATTTGCAAGGACTGAATTATAGGGAGGGGGATTTCGTTTGTCAATCAAAAGTTATTTGATGTTTATCATATTATTTATCATTTTGTTTGCTTTCGTGGCAGCTATTGCCTTGGATGTAAGTATTAAGGGATATGGGGAGGACACTCTGGAATGGTCGGAGGATTTGGAACAACTAACTTCCTATTCAGTAAATGAAGCTGAGTTGGGAAAAGAACCTGTTTATTGTGTAGTTGGGGAAGACTCTAAGGGCTTAAGCACGGTAAAGAAAACCTTAAACTTAATTAAACAACCATATGTTGTGAAAAAATCCCTAAATCAAGTGGATTCTAATATGAAATATAAGGCTTTAATACTGATGTCAAAGACACTTACCGACGGCGATGTGAGTAAATTGTTAAGCCTGACAAAAAATGAAGTCCCCCTTATCATTGCAGAGATGCCGAATTTCGATGGGACAAAGGCAGAACTGAAGAGTTTGTTGGGAATTGACGAGATTGCTAATAGTTACACCCAAAAGGGAATGTATTTTGTGGAGGGAATATTACTGGGAGGAGCGAAATCATACGCAGAAACAAAAACTAACGCCTATAAGGTATCCTTAAATGCCAAGTGTAAAACCTTCATTAGAGGTTACAGTGAAAGCGGAAAACTTAAAAATCAGGAACAAAACGTCTTGCTTTGGCGTACGTACAAAGAAAAATCACCTATCTATGTATTTAACAATACATTATTATCAGGTGATGAGGGAATGGGTTGTTTGGTCAGCGTTTTGGCAAGTTTAGAGGATATATTTGTGTATCCCATTGTAGGTTCCTTTTCCGTCACCATGGAAAACTTTCCTTTGGGAAATGAGTATGATGAAGATGCCACTCGGATTTTTGTGAGGGATACTCAGGGTGCCATGCGAGATATGATTGCTCCGGATCTCATTTTGCTATCCGTACCCACGGGCATAAAATATACTTTTTTTAGTTCCGGCTCAGGCTCTGACATGGAGTATTGGAATAGCGAAATGCATAAGCACAAATATACATTATATGAAAATACACCTGCTGAAAAAGCAAAGTATCTTGTTACAGGAGAAGGGTATTTCCCCACGGAAAGCTCGGAGCTTATTAACGCTAGTTATATCACGGCAATGGGGCTTGTCCATCACAATGCCGATATAGAATCCATTTTTAAATTAAATTCCCAGACGGAATGGGCGGATACTTTTAAGTCCTTATCCAATATTTTAGTAGGACAGTCGGAATTGGCTCCTTGGTTGACCAAGGAAACCTATCCGCAGATGATTCATTCTGTAAACCTATATTATGGGCTTAAACCGGAAATTAATGTAGCTCAGGATAAAATTATTGTTAAATGTCCCGAATTAAGCGGAGAGGCGAGTTTTCTCATTCGCCTAAAGGATCAGCTTGCCATAGAAGCTGAAAGCCCTAATATTATAAGTCCTGAAGATGGTGTATATAAGGTGACGGTTACAAGGGAAGAAACAACCATACCCCTGGTAAGAAAGGTGACAGAATGAAAGTTGTATTATTTATAGAGGGCTGTTATCCCTATTTTGTAGGTGGGGTTTCTACTTGGACACATTCATTGATCGAAAGCATGCCGGATGTGGAGTTTGTTGTTCAAACCATAATAGTAGATAAAAAGCAAATGGGTAAATTCGTCTATCAATTACCTTCAAATGTAACTGCAGTACATGAAATCGCACTCTATGATGACGATGAAATTTTGAGAAATAAAAAAGTTAAGCTTACTAAAAATGAAAAGCAAATGATTACCTCCTTAATCAGTGGAGAACGAACCTGCGACTGGAGCCACATTTTCGCCATGTTTCGCAATCATCCAGACATATCCATTAATAAGTTACTCATGGGGAAGGACTTTATGGAGGCGGTAATAAGCTTTTATAACGAAAAGTATGAGCATGTTGTCTTTTCCGATTTCCTTTGGACCTTGCGTTCTTTGTTTTTGCCCTTACTCCATCTCTTAAAATGCCCCCCCATAAAAGCTGATTTGTATCACAGCTTTTCTACGGGATATGCAGGGGTTTTGGGAGGATATGCAAAGGATACTTACCCTCAAACCCCTTACATCGTTACGGAGCATGGCATTTACACCAGAGAGCGTGAGGAAGAGATTATAAAGACTGATTGGACTAAGGGCATTTATAAGGATATTTGGATTTCTAATTTTTATAAGCAATCCTACTGCGCTTATCATTATGCAGATAAGGTAATTTCTTTGTTTGAGCATGCCAGAGAATTACAGATTGAGATGGAGTGCCCCCCTGATAAAACTCTGGTAATTGCAAATGGCATAGATGTATTGTCCTATGATCATATTCCCGGCAAATCTCAGGATGATCCTAACATTAACATTGGAGCTGTTGTTCGAGTCACCCCTATTAAGGATGTAAAGACCATGATTAATGCTTTTAGTCAGGCTTTAAAAGCCGTTCCTAATTTAAACTTGTATATTATGGGTTCTAAGGATGAAAATCCTGAATACTTTGCAGAATGTCAGCAAATGGCTAAAAATTATGGTCTTGAAGATAAGGTTATCTTTACGGGAAATGTTACGGTGAAAGAATATATAGGAAAGATGGATTTTCTATTGTTAACCAGCATCAGTGAATCTCAACCATTAGTATTGTTGGAAGGGATGTCCGCTGAAAAACCATGTATTGCCACAAATGTGGGCTGTTGCTCCGATATTATCAATGGAATTGAAGGGGATTCCTTGGGAGCTTGCGGCATCATTACTCCTATCATGCAAATTGATAAAATTTCCCGTGCTATCGTAACCTTGGCTACAAATAAAGAATTGAGAGATAGAATGGGCAAGGTGGGTAGAGCTCGGGTCATGAGGTATTATCGCCAAGAGCAAATGTACCGCGCTTATTCTGAGCTATACCACACGTTACCCAATGAAACAGTTTCCCTTGAAGGGGAGGATTTATCGAAAAGAACGAGAAAGGATGAAAGGAGGGGATAAAATGGCAGGTATTGGTTTTGAATTAAAGAAAATGTTTAACAAGAAAGGTATCTTTTATACCCTTCGAGGCATCGCATACTCCGCATTGACTACAGTAGGTCCCATGGTGCTAATTATTCTCACTATATTAGCCATTAACTTTTTTTTAAATTATAATTCCTTACCATATGAAATGCGAGATTTAATTTCTGCGGGAATTTTATATGTATTTATTTTTTCTTTAATCATAACATCGCCTTTTACAGCTGTTTTGTCAAGGTTTATTGCAGACAAAATCTATGAAAAGGATTTAGACGCAATCATGCCATCCTTTTATATGGGAGTGCTTATCTGTAGCATCATGAGTGCTTTGGTGGGTATACCATTCTCCCTCTATGGGATTTGGGTGGGCAATATTGATCCCGTGTTTATGGGGTTATTGTATGTAATGTTTATGATGATGTGCTTTGTATTCGTAGCAATGTCCTACATTAATATTCTAAAAGAGTATAAGGGAGTATTTATGGCGTTTTTCATTGGAATGATCGTCACTTTTGCAACTACCTTTATATTTGTTGAAAGTCTTAAAATTCGTTTTGACTTTTCCATTATAATAGGATTTAATTTAGGATATTTGTATATAGGCTTTAGACTTTACACCTTATTAAAATTGTTCCTTCCTCATCAAAATCACGGTTATGGGGAGGTTCTGGGTTATTTTTCAAAGCATAAGCCAATATTTTTTTCTACCCTTTTTTATATATTGGGAATGTATATTCACAATTTTGTTTTTTGGAATTCTTCTTTGGGAATTAATGTTTCCAATACCTTTGTAATTGCTCCATCCTATGATTTGGCCACTTGTTTTGCTATGTTTACCAACATCTCTTTTATGGTGGCTTTTGTAGTAAAGATTGAAACAAGTTTTTATGATAAATATAATGATTATTGTCATATGCTTATAGGGGGCAATAAAAAGGATATTGATATCTCTAAAAAAATGATGTTTTCTGCCCTTTTAGAAAACTTGATAAGTGTCATTAAATTGCAATCACTTTTTACATTTTGCTTTATTTTAGTAAGCTTTATTCTTTTTCCAGCGGTAGGCTTAGGAGGGATGGTTGCATCCATTTATCCCACCCTTGCTGTTTCCTACATCGTTGTGTTCGTAAGCTACGCATTTATAGTAATCCTTTATTACTTTGACGATGGAGGTTTTGCTGCCCTCAGCACCGGAGTGTTTGTAGTTTGCATTTTTGCAGGAGCAATGTTTGCAAAGACCTTGCGACCTGAGTTATATGGTTTGGGCGTAATGATAGGATCTTTATGTAGCTTCAGTGTTTCCGCCATCAGATTAAAATATCTATATGCACATTTAGACGAGCATATCTTCTGCAGAGGAATTATTGTAAATACTGTAATAAGGAAGGGGAAGCTTAGAGGTAAATTGTCCTAATAATCGATTTGTAGCATAAGGGTTGCTTGAGGTCTTTGCCTCTTGAGGTATTTTCCTTCTCTCTGGTATAATCTTTCAATACTTTCTGTCAAGCCTAAATTCTCCGAAAATAATATGAGGGGTGGTGTAAAAATAGGATGAGCAATAAATGGAAGATACTTTTGTGTGTAACTTTAGCCATTGCCGCACTTGAAGTGGGAATGATTATTGGTGTTTTGAGTTTTGAAGGAATTCAATCAAAAATATTTCAAGCCCAAATAAAGAACATGGAAAGGCAATTGATAAAATATAAATCGAAAAATCAGCTTTCCAATGATCCTTTAGAAATAGGTATGCTTGACGCCACAGACACATATTTGCATCTTAAAGGAGAACTACAAGAAGGAAAAACCATTGATAATATTTTTCCCAATAGATATAATAATCTGCTTAAGGAGTTTGCCGTTTTTTCCGGTCAATTAACTTATATTGGATTGGATCCTACCCATAAGCAGTGGGCTGAGAAAATGAATATATATACCCCTGAAGTATTTTATAAGAAAACTTTAGTCCCAGCAGCAGACATAGATTATACTGAGTCCTCTCAAAGCTTATTCAATCCGGATCGCGGTTATTTTACTCCATTTCACAGTGATTTACAGGAAACTTATACCGATGAGGAAATAGATTCCATCATTCAGGGTACCTTGGATCACCTTGTCCGTCAGAGCAAGGAAGAATATCGTTCCCTTTTTTTTCTTCGCTATAACTTGGTTAAACAGCGAAACGCATCTATTGACTCCTCTGTAATTCAATATCTCAACAGTACCATGGACTTCTTAAGAAGAAACGGAATGAAAGTAATTTTGCGTTTTTCCTACTTTGATTTAGAACATGAAAATCTTTATGACAATGGAACTTTTGGAAAAGCAGAGCCGGATAGCTTCTCTGGGGTTATAAATCATATTGAACAATTAAGACCTGTTTTTGAACAAAATAAGGATGTGATTCTGTTGCTGCAGACAGGTTTTTTGGGTGCCTATGGAGAGCTTCATAGCAGTCGTTATACTCCGGAGCAATATTTATTACCATTGATGGAAAAGATGGCAGAGGTAGTGCCGGAGCCCACCTTGTTTGCAGTACGTACACCAAATTTTTATCAAATTATTAACAAAGAAAATCAGAGGGTTGCTTCTCGTACAGGGATATATAATGACGGTTTTTTAGCATCGGAAGACGATTTATGGACCTTCTCAGACAAGGATGAATCAAAACCTCTGGCGGAGGTTCGCAAAGAAAATTTAGAATGGCTCTCAAAGCACAATGGTAGCACGCTGTACGGGGGGGAGACTACGATTCAGGAGAATGTAAGTCCTATGGATAATCCTTTGATCAGTCTGAAAAATGCATTATATGAGATGCAGACTTCAAAGATGTCCTACCTGAATTACGGCTTCAATGAGAAGGTACTTTCTGTTTGGAAGGATTCTATTTATCAAGGGGATGGCTCTTATCATGGGGAAGATGGCTATAAGTATATCGGTGACCACCTGGGGTATCGTTTTGTGCTTACTGACAGCCGACTGCCCATCAAGGTTTTGAACGGAACGCCCATGGATTTGGTGATTACTTTAAAAAATACAGGGTTTGGAAATGTTGTGCAACCCAAAAATTGTAGTTTATTGTTTGTGAGTCGGGATAGAAGGGTGGATGAGCTGCCCTTGGATTTAGACCTGCGGTCACTGAATGGAGGTGAGAGCTACAGGTTGCTGCTTTCAGTGGATTTGCCTGCTTCCATGAAGGAGGGTCAATACAGAGTATACTTAAAAATTGCGGATCAAAGCCCCGACTTAGGGAAGAATTTTTCCATACGGTTTGCCAACGAAGGCGTTTATGATTCAGACCTTGGAGCTAATGCTCTGGGTAAAGTTTATATTTATAAAGAGTAAAGACCTATAATTAATAGTTAATTAATCAAAATAATTTTTCAAAGAAGTTCAAAAAAGGTATTAGAATAATTTATCAAAAAAGGTTGACCTTTTTAATTTTTTATATATAATATATATTGTGCCTCGGGGTGTGGCGCAGTTTGGTAGCGTACTTGACTGGGGGTCAAGTGGCCGCAGGTTCAAGTCCTGTCACTCCGACCAAGGATTTGTCGAAAGCTGTCGAACGTGAGTTTGGCGGCTTTTGATGTATAGGTGAAGTTATTTTTGGGATGAAAATATAGAGGGGGAAATTATCCCCACTGCATAAACGTCCACCATTATCGGAACACCGAAGATTTGTTGAAACAGTAATTAATATCATTTCTAATGTTTCCCCAAATGTTTATTGTGGATAATTACTTATAATGCCAAATCATATACATATGATTGTTTTCATTATGCAAAAATCATTTCACGATCATATAATACGCAACTAACAAAAATACCAAGAAATTTATTTGCAGTTATTACTAAGACGGGTATAAAAATAAGGAGATGTATTTATGAAATTCAAAAAATTAAAAAACAAAATGGTTGTTTTAATCACCGTGCCACTTATTATTATTTTGGGTATTGTCAGCGTAGTGGTAATAAACTCGGTGAGCAATTCAAATGTCAAATACCTATCAAAACAAATATCAGATGAAGCAACCATTGCTCAGGAACAGATTAACTCCTTTTTTCTAAAATATATAACTGTGGTTGACCAAGCCAACAATAATTTAACGATTATAAACTACTTCAAAACCCTTACTGATAGAGGCGATAGAACTACCAATGCGTATTATAGAGATACCCTCTTAACAATGGACAATGTATATGAGGTAAACAAGGACAACCTATTATTAACATGGATTGCCGATATTGAACAGAACTCTATTTTTCACTCAACCAACTCCGGCTGGGTAGGTGGTGAAGACTGGACAGCAAATACAAGACCCTGGTATCCAACTGTTGTTAACGAAAAGCGCACCTTTATCACAGATCCTTATGTTTCTGCCGCAACCGGAAAAACTATTGTTAGTTTGGTTAGCCCGGTTATCGATAATGCTACCGGCAAAACCATAGGTGTTTTTGGTGCTGACCTAAATATTCAAGGTCTGCCTGAAATGATGAAGAAGTTTTATTTTTCGGAGGAAAATTGTTCTGTTTTAATAGCTGGCGACGGAACGATTATCTATCACCCCAACAGTGAATATGTGCTTAAAAACATTGATGAAACACTATATTCAGATGATATAAAAACCGCAGTTAAAGACCATAAACCGGGAAGTTATTCTTTTGGCTTTGATAAAACAGATATGGTGGGTAGCTTATCTGTTATTCCAAGTAATGGGTGGATGGTTTTGTCACAATTACCGCAATCATATATTACTAACCAAACAACGGCTGCAACCATACAACTGTTAATCCTTTTCATTGTAACTATTGTGTTGCTAATTATTATTGTTTTAATTTTGTCCTCTGCCATAACTAAACCAATAAATAAAATGAGCGTCGTAGCAGATGAGATTGCCAAAGGTAATTTTAACATTGACATAGAGGTAATCGGGGAGGACGAAATCGGACATTTAGCAAGATCATTTGACAGCGCTACAAAAAACTACAAAAGCTATATCGAGGAAATATCAGATGTTTTAAGGGCCATGGCGCAAAGCAATTTAACCAAAGAGCTAACCCTTAGTTATATTGGCGATTTTCAAAACATTAAGATAAATATGCAGGAATTTATCCGGATTATTAACGAAACACTAAGTGGAATAAATCTTGCTGCAGATCAAGTATCAAGCGGTTCAGATCAAGTTGCAAGTGGATCACAAGCTTTAGCGCAAGGGGCAACAGAACAGTCAGCTTCAGTGCAGGAGCTTTCAGAAAACGCCAACAAAATAGCAACACAGGTTAAGCATAATGCCCAAAAAGCCGCAAGGGCAAAAGATATGGTAATAGATACCGAAACCGCCATAAACACGAGTTATGGGCATATGCAAAAGCTGATGCAAGCTATGGATGACATCCATAATAGATCGTCAGAGATAAGTAAAATAATCAAAACTATAGAGGATATTGCATTCCAGACAAATATTTTAGCACTTAATGCCGCAGTTGAAGCTGCAAGGGCTGGTGCTGCCGGAAAAGGTTTTGCTGTTGTGGCCGATGAAGTAAGAAACCTTGCAGGAAAATCCGCAGAGGCCGCAAAAAACACAACATCACTTATTGAGAGATCGGTTCATTCCATAAATGAGGGTGTGTCCATTGCCGATGTAACCGCAAAAGCGTTGCAAGGTGTTGTAGACGGTGTTGTATCTACAACCGGATTGGTTTCTGACATCTCTGTGGCAAGCGACGAACAAGCTGTAGCAATTTCCCAGATTACTATTGGGCTTAACCAAATATCAGCAGTTGTTCAGACAAATTCTGCTACCAGTGAAGAAAGCGCTGCAGCGAGCCAGGAGCTTTTTAGCCAAGCAAGTTTACTCAAAGAGCTTGTATCTAGGTTTAAGCTCAAGCAGACCAATCGTATTTAGCTTACACACGGCAACAATAGAGTACTAACGAAGTTATACAGGGAGTCTTTAGTGAAACTTTCCTTATTATAGACTGATGTAAACCCTAATTAAATTACCTTTTGTGGTTATTCTTTTAGAATCAGGGAGAAATTTATGATATTTGAACTTGTTTTATGTAGTATTGTACTTTTGCTTTCTGTTGCATCAAGTAAATTGCTGGGCCGATTAGGTATTCCATCCCTTTTGATATTTCTTTTACTTGGTATGCTTTTTGGATCTGATGGACTTGTGGGAATTCATTTTTCCAATTTTGAACTGACTAAAAATATATGCTCCATTGGTCTTATCTTTATTATGTTTTATGGAGGCTTTGGAACAAGTTGGAAAACGGCGAAACCCGTTGCCGTGCAATCGGTTTTAATGTCTACCTTGGGTGTTATAATCACTGCGGGATTAACAGGGATGTTTTGCTACTTTTTGTTTGGTGTAAAGCTGTTTGAAGCCTTGCTTTTAGGCTCCGTAATTGCCTCTACGGATGCAGCGGCGGTCTTTGCTATATTGCGATCTCGTAAGCTTAATCTTAAGGGGGGTCTTGCTCCCTTGTTGGAAATTGAAAGCGGAAGTAACGACCCCGTTTCGTATATGCTTACCATTGTATTTGTAACTTTAATTAATCATTCAGAGGTACATATTCCTCTCATGATTGCAAAACAAATATCCTTTGGACTGGTCATAGGCATTATTTTGGGTATTTTATCGGCTTTTGTTCTAAAAAAAGTAACCTTTGAGGTTAGTGGTATTGATACTATTTTAGTATTCGGCGTTGCCATATTATCATATTCTCTGTCTGAGATATTAGGCGGCAATGGTTATCTAAGCGTATACTTATCCGGCATAATTTTAGGAAATAGCAAAATCACAAATAAAAAAGGGCTTGTCAACTTTTTCGATGGTGTATCGTGGCTCATGCAGATTATATTGTTCTTTACTCTTGGATTGGTGTCTTTTCCTTCCAGCTTAATTGATGTTATGTCATACGCAATACCCATCGCAATATTTCTCATAATTGTTGCTCGCCCCATTGCTACCTTCAGTATACTAAGTTGGTTTAAGATTCCATTGAAACAACAGGTTTTTGTTTCACTTGTGGGACTTAGAGGGGCAGCATCAATGGTTTTTGCTATTTTTGCGGCTACAAGCTCCGATTATATAACAGGTGACATATTTCATATGGTCTTTTTTGTGGCTCTATTTTCCGTAACAGTACAAGGCTCTACCATCCCATTTATGGCAAAAAAGCTTGATTTAATCGATAACAATGCATCGGTTCTTAAAACTTTTACAGATTATACTGACGATGAAAACACTCAGATTGTGGAAATGGTTATTTCCACAGAACATCCCTATTGTGGAAAAACCATAGCCGAGGCAAACATTTCTTCTGATATTTTGGTGGTCATGGTTAAGCGGGGAAAAGAAACAATTGTTCCAAAAGGTTCTACGAAAATGATGGAGGGTGATATTGTAGTGGAATTGTTCCGAACAGAATTTTATGAGAGCATATATAAAAATAATGAAAGCAAGTAGGGTAATTTTTTAGTTAGTTTTTTCAGCTAAAAAACAAATAAATGAAATGGCCTTTTTTATTTTTATAACTTTATGAGTTTTATTGATTCGGAAATTTTATCGTAATCCCGCGTGATATTTCGAGATAAATAGTTGACATTTTGGGAAAATTATGTATCATTATGTATAATGGTGTAAAGTAAATTCTATGTGATTAGGAGTTAAAAATGAAAAAAAATAAAATTACTCTCATAACATTTATAAATTATTTATCTATTACTTTTATTGTTTTGGTTGCAGTTTTATTTTTCTTTGCCACCAATATAAGCGAAAATCTCGATAATGCAAATAAGTCAAGATATGATTTGACTTACAATGCCAACCGTTTCATGAACGGTTCTGCACTTTTAACAAACGAAGTAAGGGCTTATGCAGCTACGGGCGATATTGTTCATTATGACAACTATATGAAAGAGGTCAATGTTGATAAAAACCGCGAATCTGGCGTAGACGCAATGAAGAAAATCGGAATCACTGCAGAAGAGCAAAAGATTATTGATGATATGGCTGCATTGTCCAATCAGCTTGTGCCTCTCGAGGTTGAAGCAATGGAAAAAGCCAAAAACGGTGATATTGCTAACGCAATTAACTATGTTTATGGCAAAGAATACAATGATACAATAACAAAAATTAATGAGTTAAAAGCACAGTTTTTATCTGAACTTGATACACGTAGCCAACTGCATATAGATGAAACAAACCGAAAATATAAAATTGTTGAATTTTTTATTTTAGCAATGACTCTTACAGTTGTGTTACTGCAAATTTTGCTTGGTTTTGTCATTCAAAAACGCTTGGTCTCTCCAATTGCCCAAATATATGAAGAAATGCTCAGTATTTCTCAGGGTCATCTCAGTAGTCCTTTTAAGATAAAGGGGAACGCGTCAGAGGTTGCGTTAATTGTTGAAGCCGTCAATACGATAAAGGCAAAGCTTAATACATATGTCAGCGATATTTCGGAAAAGTTAGAAAAGATGGCTAATAATAATTTTGATGTTGCTGTGGACATCAATTATGTGGGTGAGTTTGAACCGATTAAAACGTCCATTACAGAGATTGTCTCTTCGCTAAACTCTTCTATGAGGGAAATTATAGTTGCAACGAACAACATCAGCAATGGTGCGGATCAAGTGTCCTTCGGGGCACAGGCTTTGGCACAAGGTGCTACCGAGCAAGCAAGTTCTATAGAAGAACTGTCAGCCTCGATTACTCAAATATCCTCACAAGTAAAGCAAAATGCAGATAATTCTCTCCAAGCCAACACTATCGCAAACAATGCTGCCAAAGCGATTGACTCAAGCAACGAGCAAATGCAGATGCTGATGACAGCGATGAATGAAATTAACTCAAAATCCGCTGAAATCAGCAAAATTATTAAAACTATTGAAGATATTGCGTTTCAAACCAATATTCTTGCACTCAACGCCGCAGTTGAAGCTGCAAGAGCCGGCGTAGCCGGAAAGGGTTTCGCAGTAGTTGCAGATGAGGTTAGAAATCTTGCGGCAAAATCTGCGGAAGCGGCAAAGGACACAACAGCATTGATTGAAGCTTCAGTAGCGTCCATTGGCGAAGGCGTTAAACTGGCGGAAACCACAGAGAGAGATTTACTTGGTGCTGTGGAAAGCGTAAAGGAAACAACAGCCATTATTTCCAATATTTCAGGAGCAAGCAATAAGCAAGCATCCTCCATAGAGCAAGTAACAGTAGGTGTGGATCAAATTTCTGCTGTTGTTCAAACCAACTCTGCCACAAGCGAGGAAAGTGCAGCGGTTTCTCAGGAGCTTTCCAGTCAGGCAAATCTCCTAAAAGGGCTAGTTTCTAAGTTTACCTTGCAGGAAAAATAATGCATTAGAGCTTTAAGCTTTGCCGGTTGCCTTAAATTAATGTTGCGTTATTGACTCATATGATAATGGCCTTATTAAGCCGTATCAGACTTAAAATATCTAAAAAAAGGTGTTAAAAAACATCTTTTTTTCCTATAAAAACATAATATTCGATAAAAAATTTTAAAATGTTTGGTATTGTTTTATTATATTCACCTGTGGATAAAAATTTGATAATGTTCAAGTATATAAAAAAAATCATTGAAAAATAAAGCTCTTTTGTTCTTTAGTTATCCACAGGGTTACGTGGATAACTTTTTTTGTTCTCACTTAAATTTGTGGATAAGCCTTAATCATATAAGAATTATAAGGGTTTTTCATGTTGAAAAAAATTCTGATTAAGTAAACATAGATTAAACATAAGGTTTTCAAAAATTCATAAAATCCAAAAATATATTTTGTATACTAATTAAAAAAAATATGATAGAATAAGCTCAACTATATAAATAAAGGAAACCGTATGAAAAAAATATTAATAGTAGTAGATTATCAAAATGATTTTGTCACAGGCTCTTTAGGTTTTCCCCAAGCAGAGGCTATCGAAGAAGGTATATATCATAAGATACGAGGGTATATGGAAGAGGGGCACGACGTAGTCTTTACTTTAGATACTCATTATTCCCAAACTTATGAAAAAAGCCAAGAGGGAAAAAAACTGCCTATTATGCATTGTCATCATCAAAGCTCAGGATGGGAGTTGTACGGTAGAATTGCTCAAATGAAGACTGATAAAACCAAAGCTTTTTCGAAATATACCTTTGGCTCCATTGATTTAGCGGAATACTTAAAAGGGAAAGAATATGATCAGGTTGAATTGGTAGGTGTTGTAACAGATATCTGCGTTATTTCAAATGCAATATTGGTTAAGGCTGCTTTGCCTGAAGCGGAAATTTTGATAGATGCACTTTGCGTAGCCAGCCAAAACCCTGAAATGGAGCAAAAAGCTTTTGACATCATGGATAATCTTCAAATGACAATTATTAATCGTATGCGGTTTCATAGCTAATAATTTTATACAAGGGGGTGGAGATGAAAAATAAAAATCGTTCCTTTTATAATGAGAGGAGAATTAGTAGGCTGAAATTTATAGCAGCTATATTAATCATGTTTTTTGTGGGTGTAGTCATAGTTCCGTTGGAAGCTACATTCCATGAAGGGAAAATGGCCATGGCAGATGGCTTATTAGATGAGGTTAAGGTAACCATAGACGATAAGCAGGTTCGGTTCAGTGAGGAGCTAGGGAGTCCATTTATCGATGAAAACGGTAGAACCTTGGTACCTTTGCGAGCAGTCATGGAAGCTTTTGGTGCTAATGTGGGTTGGGACAACGACATTAGAGCCGCTGTACTGGAAAAAGAGGGTATTAAAATTTTGGTGCCTGTAGGTCAATACTATATTATAAAAAATAACGAACAAATTAGCAGCGACACATGTGCTGTAATCGGATCTGATGAACGTACATATATCCCTATCAGAACGGTTGTGGAGGCCTTTGGTGCAGGAATTGGTTGGGATAACGATCGTAGAACTGTTGTCATTACCTCAGATGGAACTACCGGAAGTACCCAACAAAGCATAATTACCAGCACAAAAAAAGAAAAAAAAGAAATGTGGATTTCCTACTTAGAATTCAACGAGATGCCTAAGGAAAAAAACGCATTCCTTGCTTCTGTTAATACTATGTTTGACAATTGTGTAAAATGGGGGATGAATAGTGTGATCGTTCAGGTGAGACCTGACGGTGATGCAATGTATCCCTCCGCATATTTTCCTTGGTCTAAATTTAGCTCTGGGCAACAGGGAAAGGATCCCGGGTATGATCCCATGGCGCTAATGATAGAGGCAGCTCATAGTCGGGGGTTGGAATTTCACGCTTGGATCAATCCCTATAGAGTCACTGGATATTTGATGAGTTGGACTGAGCTTTCCTCGGATAATCCCGCTAAGATGTGGATATCAGATGGCGATAAAAGCAATGACCGATGGGTGCTTTTCTTGGACAAAATGTGTTATTATAACCCTTCAATACCTCAGGTGAGGGAGCGTATTGTAAATGGAGTAAAAGAAATCGTATCCAATTATGACGTAGACGGTATTCACTTCGACGATTACTTCTACCCTACATTAGATAACAAGGATCCCAACAGGTGGTTTGATAAACCGGAATATGATTCCATGGCTCCCGGCACGGATATTGCGAGATGGAGAAGAGACAACGTTAATCAGTTGGTTAGGGATGTATACAGTGCTATAAAATCCATAAAACCACAAGTGGTCTTTGGAATCAGTCCCGCAGGCAATGTGGATTACCTCAGAAGTGAAAATACTTCCTTTGTGGATATCGACACATGGATGTCACAACCGGGATATATCGATTATATAATGCCGCAGTTATATTGGGGCTTTGAAAGAAAAGATTCCACGGGAGTAGTGGCCTCTTATGCCTACGAAAACAACCTAAAAACCTGGGTGGCTTTAAAAAAGAAAGGCAATGTAGAGTTGCGCATCGGCTATAATGTGGCAAATGCAGGCAGCAATGTGGCAGATGGCAATAGTACCTCTGAATGGCTCAGGTATGATGACATATTGAAAAGACAGGTTCAAATGGCGAGAGACACCGGAGAAGTGACCGGGTTTGCATTCTTTAGATATGATATTTTTTCGTTGCCTACCAGCAAAGGAGAATTGGATAATTTAATTCCTTTGATTAAATCAAATTAGTTGTAGAGCAGTAAGTAGATTTTTAACCATAGATCACCGAATTTGGATAATAATTCATAGGATAAATAAAATGTATTAAGCCAAATTAAAAACATCGGAGGTGATCATATGTCTAAGAAATCAAAATCTGATCAGGCACCAAATAAGGTGTTTGAAGAGCAAGTTCAGGATATTATCCAGAACAGGCATGGTCAGATACCCGGTACTATAGCGACTCAAAATATTGGGTACAATTCTAAAAAAGAAGGGTTAGGACCAAATGGAAAACGATACAAATAAAGCAACCTTTAATTTACCGGATTTTCATACCTTCCCCATAGCAGATATAGTTGAAACAGATAAAGATTCAAATGTTTCCATTCCTTCTGCGGATGATATAAAGGAAGGTAAAGACTGGGTAGATTTTAAGGAAATGTAATTAGATGTATATCTCTCAGATTTTAAAGCTGTCTCATTAGGAGGCAGCTTTTTTTTGCATGTCAAAATGTCTTCAGAATTAATAGATAAATTAATTTTCAAAATTTTTTTAAATATTGTAACAATTCAAAAATTTCTTCATATCATGTCAATATACAGATGAAAAAATTTCATAAAATAATCAATAAGAATAGATTTGGAGAGAACAAATGAGTTGCGAAAATTATTTCAATGAATACAATGAATGCGATGAATTTAAAGATTACGAAAAAGAAGAAGAATATGGTCATTGTGGTTGCAGACGACCTGTTAAAAAAGAGCATTGCAAATGCGTTTGTAAGACTTTTTGCCATTTAGAATGTGAAAAACCAAAACCAATTGAAAAACCATGCTGCAGACCATGCTGCAAGCCTTGCCATCCAAAACCAATCGAAAAACATTGCTGCAGACCATGCTGCAAGCCAATTGAAAAACCAATCGAAAAACCTTGCATAAAGCCCTACACTATACCATGTGAATTTGAATGCTTTAGACCTTGTCCAAAGCCACAACCAGTACCTGAGCCAAAAGAAGAATGCTGCACATGCGTATTCTGCTGCAAGTTTTAGAAAAATTATTATAAAATCTATTAATTAATAATTAATATTGAATAATTCGCCTCCTCTTGGATAAATTAACCAAGAGGAGGTGTTAGTTTATGTCACTGAAAGAGAAAATGATTGAAGAAGAAGTCAAAATGGCCTTAGAAGCAAGTGAGCTGAAAGAGGAGGGTGGCACTTGGTCCAATGATGGCCTTGTGCAAATTGTGAACGATGGAAATGTGACCCGACAAGTGATGAATGCCATTGGAATGGATTCTCTCCAAACCTTTGAAGAGAATCAAATAAAAAGGGATGCAGAGAAGCGACAGCCCAAATAACCTTCCTGAGGCTAAAGAAAAGCTATCGCAAAAATAACCTTCCTAAGGTTGCAATGCAGAAACAAAGAGAAATCCCCATGATGGTTGGTATTGCCATGGCAATCACCATCCATTTTATGCTGTGGGTTTCTTTTTTTATGGTGAGGCAAGTAGTGGCACAAGGGAAATGCACCAAACACATGACCATGGTACATATGGCGGTAATTCCGGTCCAACCGTTGGCTATAAGCAGTCCCTGTAATTGGTCTAAACTATCCAATTGAGTCAAGGTTCCCGTAGCCATATATGCCATAATGATAATGGGAAAGACAATTTCGTTTGCGGGGAACCCTAAAATGAAAGCCATAAGAATCACACCATCTAGCCCTAAATAATAGGCAAAGGGATCTAGTGCCTGGGTGCAGTAATTTAACAGGCTGACTCCTTGAACATCTATATTTGCCATAATCCAAATAATTAATCCCGCCGGAGCAGCTACAGAAGCGGCACGACCAAGGACGAAAAGGGTTCTGTCAAAGATGGAACGGACGATTACATCCCCAAATTTGGGCTTCCTATAGGGAGGAAGTTCCAAGATAAAAGAGGAGGGCATTCCCTTCAGGATAGTTTTGGATAAAAACTTTGAGGTAAATAAAGCCAAATAAATTCCTAAAAGAATCACTAATACAAGGATCAGAGCAGCAGACACCGTCTGACCTAAACCGTTGATATTAGCCACAAAAAACATAGTTATAATGGCTACAAGGGTTGGAAACCTACCATTACAAGGGCAAAAATTGTTGGTTAAAATGGCGATAAGTCGTTCTCTGGGAGATTCTATGATTCGGCATCCCATAACGCCACAGGCATTACATCCAAAACCCATGCACATGGTTAGGGCTTGCTTGCCGTGGGCGCAGGATTTGCGGAAGTATTTATCTACATTAAAGGCCACACGGGGCAAATAACCAAAGTCCTCTAAGAGGGTAAATAAAGGAAAGAAGATGGCCATGGGAGGGAGCATGACGGCTACAACCCAGGCAAGGGTCTTGTATACGCCTGAGATCAATGCACTTTGAAGAACTTCCGGCATGTTAATAACCGCCGCACCTTCGTAAAGCTTTACTTCAAGCCAGGCAAAGCCCTTTGTCAACAGTTCGGATGGGTAATTGGCTCCTATTATGGTAATCCAAAAAATTACCGCAAGGGTACATAACATTATTGGAATGCCAAAAATCCTGGATGTTACGATGTTATCTATTTTACGATCGAAGAGGTGAGGAGCACTGGTGTTGAGGGTAACGCACTTTTCGTAAATTTCTGTTGCCCTATCTTGAATAGAAATTCCATCAAAATTTTCGATTAAAGTATCTATAATATCTTCGGTCAACTGGTTATTATTACTTGAAATTTTAATATTTTCATCATTATTTTCTTTAGCATTATCTTCAAAATGTAAGTCATCAGTAAGTGTCATAATCTCTTCTTGTAATTGGGTAACAGTCTCTTCAGCAGGAACCAAATCGGTATGCATTTTATAAATTTCATTTTTCAGGATGTCAAGATTTTCTTTGCTTCTGGCTACCGTGCCAACTACGGGAATACCCAACAGTTTTGACAACTGCTCTAAATTAATTTGTATGCCCTTTTTTTCTGCCTCATCTAACAAATTTACACAGAGTATCACGTGATTGCTAAGCTGCATGATCTGCAGCACCAACTTCAAGTTTCTTTCCAGGCAAGTGCCATCCACCACAACCACTGTAATCTGAGCCTGACCGGAGCGAATAAATTCCTTTGCAACCTCTTCCTCAGGGGAACTGGTGTTTAAAGAGTAGGTGCCGGGAAGGTCAAACAAAACATAGCTGTTATTGTTGTATGTATATCCTCCCTCAGCGTTTGAAACAGTTTTACCGGACCAATTACCTGTATGTTGATTTAAGCCTGTTAATGCGTTAAAAATGGTGCTTTTCCCTACATTGGGATTGCCGGCAAGGGCAATGATAATTTCTTTATTCATACTGATGATCAGGCGGAGCCATCTTTAGGCATCAGCCATTTGCCTTTCTTTAGAATCACTGGATTAAATTCAAAAAATTATATTAACTATTGAGAAGCTCTTTAATGGATCTATCATAATATCATATGCCCCACAGAAATTATCTGTGAGGCATAGTATTCATTTTATTCTTCTATTAAAATATTTTTGGCATCTGTGTGGCGTAATGCAATCACCGCCCCCATAACTTCATAAGCGGTGGGGTCTCCGAAGGGGCTTCGGTGAAGGGCCTCCACACATACGCCGGGAACAAAGCCTAAGTCCATCAATCGGTGTCCTTCAATTCCCTTTGCCAATGTTGAATGTATGACAGCTCTCTCGCCAGGTAACATATGGCAGAGGCGTTTTAAATTTAAGTTCATTTATTTCACTTCCTAAGAATGTTTTTGCTTTAGTATATGTTACATGGGTTTCACCTGTGAAGATTATGAGATGTAAAAGGATTTTTTAAAAGAAGGAGGTGGGGATCTTGTATGTTGCCTAAACTGGAATTGGATACGAAATAAAACTATGGGGATAATATTTTAAGTATTTAAAAATAATCCACTTACAGAGTGAAGAGTAATAAAACGGTGAAAGAAAATGCCTACAAAGTTAATAGAATATAATCAAAAAAGAAATTTTGAAAAGACTTTGGAACCTGAAGGGGATGCAGCAGAATTCAGGGGGAATCAGGAGTCACAATATCAGGAATATCAGGAATATCAGGAATATCAGGTTGTACAATCTGAGGTACAGCAAGGGGATGATTTTCAGGAATCTTTAAAATTTGTGATTCAACATCATTTAGCACGCAGGGATCACTACGATTTGCGCTTGGAATGGCGTGGCACTCTTTTGAGTTGGGCAGTGCCCAAAGGCCCATCCCATGATACCCATGATAAGAGGCTAGCCATACAAGTGGAAGACCATCCTCTGGAATATCGAAACTTTGAAGGAACTATTCCCAAGGGCGAGTACGGCGGCGGTGTGGTCATGCTGTGGGATGAGGGGACTTGGGAACCTTATGGAAATGTGGATGAAGGACTTCGTGAGGGTAACCTAAAGTTTGTTTTAAAAGGAATAAGGCTAAAGGGAAAATGGGCTCTGGTTCGGTTGAAAAGAAAGGAAGGGGAAAAGAAGGAACACTGGCTTTTCCTCAAAGAAAAGGATGAATATGCCGGGGTAGGAGGTAATATTTCAGAATTTGTCACCAGCATTCGCACAGGTCGTACTATGGAACAAATTGAAAAAGGGGAGGGGGAGAAATTTACCCGGAACCCTATGGATCAAGTGGATTTGCAATTTCCTAAACTTGTGAGTGCAGTACCTGAAGGAGATCAATGGCTTTTTGAATTAAAATATGACGGTTATAGAATTTTGGCCTTTGTGGAAGGTAACGGCGTTCGCCTTATAACCAGAAATGGAAACGATTATACCAATCAGTTTGGAGACGTCGCTTCTTCTTTAATCCGGTTAGCGAATGGCAGAGCAATGATCCTTGACGGTGAAATGGTTATTACGGATGATACTGGAAAATCCAACTTTCAGGCTCTACAAAACTATATGGGAAACCCCAAGGGCAAAAACCCTACTTACATTGTCTTTGATCTTTTGGCATTGGATGGAACTGATTTAAGGGAGCAAAGCCTGACCCAGAGAAAAATAGCTCTGGAAGCACTTTTAAAGGATGCCTCACCAAATTTATATTTTAGTAAGCATATCCGGGGCAATGGAAAGGAAAATCTGAATGCCGCGTGTAAATTAAATTTAGAAGGTATCGTAGGGAAAAGAGTGGATTCTATTTACAACGGTGGTAAAAATGGAGACTGGATCAAAGTAAAATGCCACAAAAGACAGGAATTCGTCATTGGAGGATTTTCTGTTTCTGAGAAAAAAGCACGGGGAATCAGCTCACTGCTATTAGGGTATTACGTGGGTGAGGAATTTATTTACGCAGGCCGTACAGGCACGGGCTTCAGCCAGTCCATTATTGATCAGCTTCAATTGAAATTTAAAGATTTAAAACGAGAGACCCCTCCTTTTACAATTACACCAAAAGTTAAATCAAATGAAGAGATTACTTGGATTGAACCTGAGCTGGTGGCGGAGGTTCAGTTTTCCGAATGGACGGAAGATAATCTGTTGAGGCAAGCCAGTTTTAAAGGGCTGCGAATTGACAAGAATCCTCGGGACATCATACGTGAAGACTTAGGGCATGATTCCCATCAAGATTTAGAAATTAATAAAAAACCCATCAATCCTCACCTACAAAATGGAGAATCGGAGAAGCCTATGGAAAAAAATACAGATAATACCATAATTGACGGAGTAAAGCTCAGCAACCCTGATAAGATCATATTTGACGATCCTCAAATTACAAAGTCAGATGTAGCCAGATATTATGAACAAGTGGCGGAGCGTATGTTACCCTATGTGAGCCATAGGATCCTCAGCATTGTACGTTGCCCCAAAGGAGCATCACAACCTTGCTTTTATAAAAAACATCCCGGTCCCGGCAGTAAAGGAATCGTAACAATAGATGTTCCATCCAGCAAAGGAGATTCAAAAGAATATTTCTATATTGAGAATGCTTCCGGGCTTATTTGGGAAGTTCAGATGGGTACTTTGGAGTTCCACACCTGGGGAAGTCGTGTAGAGGAGCTTGAAAAACCGGACATTATGGTATTTGACTTAGATCCGGACGAAGGTATGGATGTAGAAACCATTTGCAGCGGTGTGAAGAATTTAAAAAGCGTTCTAGATGAACTTTCTTTAAAATCTTATTTAAAAACAAGCGGTGGCAAGGGATATCACGTAGTTGTACCTTTAAAACCTTCTGTTTCTTGGGATACATTTAATGACTTTGCAAAGGGTGTAGCTCAGGTAATGGAAAAAAAGTGGCCTGATCGATACACAAGCAATGTGAGAAAGGCTAATCGAGCAAATAAAATATTCATTGACTGGATACGAAACGGCAGGGGTGCCACAAGTATTGCCCCGTATTCTCTGCGAGCCAGAGAGGGTGCCCGAATCTCTATGCCCATCTTTTGGGATGAACTCGATAGGGTTCCCCCGGACAGCATTGATATAGAGAATGCTCTCTTAAGAATCACCGGAGAGGATCCTTGGGAAGATTTTTTTCGGAATCATCAAATGTTGAAATAATAAGAATATTTGATTCTGCTATTTCCTCGTTTTTTAATATGAAGGAAATACCGTCAGGGACGATATGAGGTCATATCAAAGACCGTATCTTGGGAAGAATGACCCTTTGTAGGCAATATGGGGAAGTAGGAATCTATGATTCCATCTTTTGGTTTTATAACATGAATTAGTTTTATAAAATGGATTAGTTTTATAAAATGGATTAGTTTATAACATGGATTTTACAAAAAAATTGACTGAAAGAAAAAGTAAATTTCTTTTAAAGACTAGGCTTTACTTAACAAAAAAGTATTAAATTACTTTATATTTCACCCTAAAAAAATATTTTGACAAATTGGATAAAAACTTGTTGACAACATAAGATGAAAATGATATTATTTTTAATGCAACGTGTCCCAATAAGGAATAATCTGGCGGCGTAGCTTAGTTGGTTATAGCGTCCGGTTCATACCCGGAAGGTCGGTGGTTCGAGTCCACTCGCCG
>CAYWVS010000034.1:16239-33673 GCA_964461765.1 uncultured Anaerovorax sp. | reverse complement strand
GATTCTCATTGCGCAGGACCCAAACCAAACCTGGTGAAGCTGCCAAAGGACAATTCAGACTTATTTATTATATTGAATCCAAAGGTAAAAGTCAAATAGTATTTTCGAAATTAAAAAATACTATTTTTTCCAATTCCATACTGTTTCTATAAAATTAGCAAATTCTAGGAAGTCCTTCTCCATACAGGACATCAATCTTCCGTATTCCTCCCAAGCGTGTACGCATGGTCACAGGATCCCCCGAAGAAACCACCTCCCCGATTTTGCAAGCATTTGCTCCAAAAGCTGTTTTTTTCATAAGCTCCAAGGCTTGCTCTTCATCTGCTTTGCTCACCACTGCAATCATCTTACCTTCATTTCCCATATAGAGAGGGTCTAAACCTAAGATATCGCAAAAGCCTTTTACCTCCCCATCCACAGGGATGGACTGCTCCTGAAGCTGGATGGAGCATCGGGAGGATACTGCAATTTCATTTAAAATGGTTGCCAAGCCACCTCTGGTAACATCTCTCATCACCTTTACTTCTATGCCATGATTAAAAAGTACCTCTACCAAGTCCCTGAGACAAGCACAATCACTGGAAATATGATTATGAATACCCATTCGTTGACTTAAAATGCAAGCATGATGATCTCCCAAGTTTCCAGATAAAAGAACACTGTCTCCCAGGTTACAATTGGCAGAGCTCACATTCCTTTCCTGTGGAATTTCTCCAATGCCCGAGGTATTGATATACAAGCCCCCGTTTCCCTCCACGACCTTTGTATCTCCTGCTACAATTTGCACACCGGCATCCTTTGCAGCCTGAGCCATGGATGCTACGATTTTTTCCAAAAGAGAAATTTCCAGACCCTCTTCTAAGATAAAACCACAGGAGATATATGCAGGTTTTGCACCCATCATCAGAAGATCGTTAACTGTTCCGCAAATGGACAGCTTTCCAATATCCCCTCCGGGAAAAACCATAGGATTTACCACAAAGGAATCTGTACTAAAGGCGATTTTTCCGGTGATATTTAAAACGGCTCCATCTTCCATCTTATTTAAAATTTCGTTGGAAAAATATTTACCGAATATATTTTCCATCAATTCTTCAGAGGCCTTTCCGCCGCTGCCGTGAGACATGTTAATAATCATCGATACCCTCCGTTTCTAAACCAAATGCCACAAGCACCTTCAGGAGAAACCATACAAGGTCCACAAGGCTTAGATGGATTACAGCTTTTCCCAAATAAAGGACAATCCCCGGGAGCCATTCTCCCCAAGATTACATCGTTGCATTTACAGCTTTCCGGTAAAGCCGAATCCCCTTCCAGACCATAGCTTCCGGCATCATACTCTCTGAATTCTTCTCGCAAATAATACCCCGAGTCTTCCAGTGCTCCCAGACCTCGCCAAGTAGCGGTTCCTGGTTTAAAATATTTATGAATAATAGAAAGGGCTTTTTGATTACCCTCAGGTTTTACTACATTGGGGTATAGGTTTCTTACAAGTTCCCTTTCCTCTGTACTTTGTGCCATCTTAGTCAGTGCAAATACGCCTGCCAATATATGTTCAGGCTCAAATCCAGTGACTACAAAAGGTTTTTTAAATTGAAAAGCCATTTTTTCAAAAGATTTGCTGCCCACAATGACGCTCACATGACCGGGACAAATAAAGCCGTCAATCTGTGCTTCATCCTTACAGATCATTTCCAAGGCCGGAAGAATGGTTTTTAATGCCGTCAGAAGTTTAATATTCTTTATCCCTCTGCTAATGGCTTCTTCCAAAGCCAGCGCATGAACCGGAGCCGTGGTCTCAAACCCTACAGCAGCCAATACGTAGATGACATGTGGATTTTCTATGGCTCTTTTTACCACTTCTTCCGGCGCATACATCATTTCTACCCTACCACCCCGGGCTTTTGCATCAGTAAGAGTTCCCTTACTTCCGGGAACCTTCATCATGTCGCCAAAGGTCATAAGTACATGACCTTCTTTCTGTGCATATTCTATACATTTATCAATATATGCGGTGGGTGTGACGCAGACGGGACAACCGGGACCGGAAATCAGTTGAATTTTAGAAGATAAAAGTTCTCGTATTCCACTCTTAAAAATAGCTGCAGTATGAGAACCGCAGACCTCCATAAACTTTAACTTTTCTCCATCATATTCCCTTAGAAATTTTACTGCCTCTTCCATCTTCATGATAGCTGATCCAATTCGTCAAAGAGTTCTATCAGCTCCACAGCTTTGTCTTTCTCCATAACCTCGATGGCACAACCGGCATGTACCAAAACGTAATCTCCGATGGATGCGTCTACCATACCAATATTAATATTTAATATATTCCCATTAAAATCTGCGGTGGCATTGTTTCCCTCTAAGGAAATAATCTGCCCCGGCATAGCAATACACATAAAGTCTCTCCTCGTTTATTTTATTAACCTGATTTAAAAATTTTATATATCTATCTTAACAAAAATAAGCTTTCCTGTATAGTATTATCTTACTTTAAAGCATAGGAAATATTGTCAAAAGAAATAATACAAATAAAATAAACAATTATTATTTTAATATTTAAGATATAATCTCTTGCTTATTTTTCAAATTTATGTTGAAAAATAACTTATAAAATTTTAATATTAAATTAGAAATATTACTTTAATAGAAAATATATTTTTATTATTTTAATGCTCATTATTATCAAAAAGGTTTATCAGAGGATTCGGTAATACCATTGAAATAGAATCCTTCCGTAACCCTTAATATCATTAAATTCTAAGAAATAATAATCCAATATTTTCCTATATTATAGACATAAGTTTACTTAAAATTTAAAAGTGTTTGAAAAGTTTTTTAAAATATATATTCTTATTACGATGGATAAAAACGATTTTTTTCGAAGATTTGACTTACTTGTTAGTTGTGCTTTTGGAGGTGATTATTATTAATATACAAGAAGAAATCGGTGCTAATATTCGAAGGTATAGAATCTCAAATTCATACAGCATTGAAGAATTGGCGTTTATCTCAGAGTTAAACCCTGTTCATCTATCCGCTATAGAACGTGGGGAAAAAAATGTTACTTTAAGAACCTTAGAGAAACTTGTAAATTCCTTGCAAATTGAGTTTGAAGATTTATTTAATATGAAGACTGAAATACAGACATTTGAAGACCCATTGACCAAAAAAATAGACAGTTATTTATGCAAAATGAATATCAGTGAGAAAGAATTCATTTTGGATACAGTTAAATTTGTTTCTCATCAAAGTCAGAAAAAGAAAAAGTAAATTCTTTAAGTGAGCTAAAACTATGCTCACTTTTCTTTATCCTCCCAATGTTATATCTTGACCTTGATACCAATCCAAGGCCTTATAAAATTGTTCCGGTGTAAAGTCCGGCCACAACTCTTCCAGAACGTACATGTCCGCATAAACAGACTGTATAGGCAAAAAACCACTAAGCCTGCATCGGCCTCCCCATCGTATAATTAAATCTATTCTGGAAATATCTTGAGAGGCCAATCCATTATTGTGACGGATATCCCAATCCCATCCATAGTTCACTAAAAAATTCACCTTCATCTTTCCTGAGCCAAAAGGAACCCGCTTGGTAAAGGGTAATAGTGCCTTTGGAAAAGATGGAGAAGCAGTATTTCCAATTACCAATAACGAAGCATCCTCCTTTGTTAAATCCATGACTGCATCGATACATGCTTGTTGAAAAGCATGTTTTTGCGAGGAGGGTCGTTTAGTATTATCTGTGGTAAATCCATAAAGGGTGAGCTCTTCCACTCCTAAATCCTTGCATAGCTTAAAGAGCCGAAAGCCGGGATCAATGCCATAATAATAGCCGTCCTTTTTTTCCATACCCTTATTTACAGCCCATCTGCGGTTACCATCCGGGATTACACCGATATGTCTGGGGATTCTTTTATAAGTATTCATGTGCCGACCTCCTAAAGGTAATTTACCTTTAGTTTGGTCAAATATTGGAAAAGTATTCAAAGAAACGGTACTCTACCCTTCCCTTAGGGTATGTATGCCTATATAATTTTGCCCCAGAGCGATTCCACCGTCGTTAGGGCCTACAGAAACATTGTAGTAAACTTCAAAGCCGGATTGACGAAGAAGCTCCAAAGTCTTTTCCATTAAAATCTTATTTTGAAAAACCCCTCCGGATAATGCAACTTGGTTCAGAGGAAATTCACCGCTGATTTCTGATTTTATTTGTTGACATTGATTTAGTATCATTTCGGCTATTCTTATATGAAAACTCAAAGCTAACTTTTTTTCCAAAGGGGCATCCTCTGATTCCATGCCCTCTGCCGCTGCATTTTCCAACATGGATGCACATTCCCCTTCATATCGATTGACATGATGGATTCCCAAAAGAGATGCTACTGCATCAAAGAGCCTTCCCATGCTGGAGCTTTTTATAATGTTTACTCCGTGGGTTAAGGCAGCATTTACCAAAGTCCAGTTTGGATCTTCCTGAATTCGAGTAAATTCCATAATGTCAGAAAGATCAACCTTAATCGATTGGGCTTTTCCCGAACTGTCGATTTTAGTAAAAGCATCTTCCTTTTGATTATTGTAATGATGGTAATAACACATGGCGGATTTCCATCCTTCCTTCATGGAAGAGTCTCCCCCCAGCATTTTTACATATTCCAAATGAGCCATTCTTCTGTAATCCTTACCTTTGCACAGAAGAAACTCACCTCCCCAGATATTTCCGTCATCTCCATAACCTGTACCGTCAAAGACCACGCCGATGACCCAATCCTGCAAGCTATGCTCCGCCATAACCGAGGCCACATGTGCATGGTGATGCTGTACACGAAGATACTTTACCTTTAATTGATCCGATAAGTTTTCAGCCACATCAGTAGTGGCATATAATGGGTGCATGTCACAGACAATAAGCTTTGGATGAATGGAAAACAAGGAGCACATTCTTTCATAGTTTTGATGATAAATATCTATAAATTCATTTCTGTCTAAATCTCCAATATGTTGGCTTAAATAGGCAAAGCTTCCCTTGCTTAAAGAAAATGCAGACTTCAAATGCCCTCCTGTTGCCAAAACTTGAAGATCTTCTTCAAGCTTGCTAGGATCTGAATCCACCTCCTGAAAGGAAATATGAATGGGGGTGGGAGCATAACCCTTGCTTCGCCGAATCATTTGAGGTTGATCATCTATTACACGGACTACAGAGTCATCTAAGCCCACGAGGATTTTTCGGTCATTATAAAATACTGCTGCTATACCCACTTCATTTTCCATGAATTTAAACATCATATTATCATCCGTTATAATGGGCAACTCTGAAATATTGGCACTGGTTGCAATCAAAGGACTTATCTGTTCCATCAATAGGTGCTGAATTCCCACACTTGGCAAAAATGCACCTATAAAGCGACTTCCCCTGCATGTTTCCTTTGAAAAATTTAAGACATCCTCCGGACTTAGATCTTTTTTCCTCTCTAATAAAACGATGGGACGGGCAGAGGATATGAGCAATCGTTCTTCTGTCTCTGATACCAAACAATATTCCCTTACCTGGTCTACATCCTTAAACATAATGGCAAAGGGTTTTTCTTCACGACCTTTGACAAACCTCAGCTTACTGACAGCCTCATCCTGAAAGAGATCACACAGTAGATGATACCCACCTACCCCTTTTAAGGCAATAATCCTTCCCTCATTTAACAAGGAAGTGGCTATTCCAATGGGTACTTGGACTTGATTTTGCACCTTTTCAGGTGCATTACTACCAATAATGCCAAAGCTCATGGCAACTTCTTCAAAAGAGTTTGGATTTAGTTGATATTTTATGATTGGTCCACAATCATGGCATGAGATGGTTTGGGCATGGTATCGTCTGTTTTCAATGTCAGTATATTCCTCATGACAAAAAGAGCACATGGGAAATTCATCCATGGCCGTAGTATCTCGATCATAGGGAAGCTTATGGATGATGGAATATCTGGGACCACAGACCATGCAACTGATAAAAGGATGTGAAAATCGTGGGTTACCTTCCTCAAATAATTCTTGAAGGCAATCCTGACATAAGGCTAAATCTGCAGGTATCATTGCCACTGAATTTATTTCTTCGTTGCTATTTGATATTAAAAATCCTTCGTATTTTATGGTATTAATTTGTTCTGTTTTAATATGGACGATTTCAGACGGTAAGGGCTTTTGCAATCTGATCTGTTGTACAAACTCTTGAATGATATCTTCCTTGTCCGTAACAACAATGACTACCAAGCCACCCACATTTCGAACTTCACCCTTCATATTCATTTGGTCCGCTAACTTTGCTACAAAGGGTCTAAATCCTACACCTTGTACGATGCCCCAAATCTTAATGCGAACAGTGATATTATTCATGACCGTGACCATGACTGTGGCTGTGCCTATGCACCAAAATATTCATTTTTTCTTGATTTGATTTTATCCAATTTGTTACCTGCTCAAAGCCTTCACCGGTCATTCCATTTACCTTAAATACAGGAGCATTTTTATTCAGAGCCTTGACACCCTTCATAAAAAATTCTTCATCAAAATTAACATAAGGGATCAAATCACATTTATTGATTAAAATAATATTTGCCTTTTCAAATGCCAAGGGATACTTGTAAGGTTTATCACTTCCCTCTGTGACAGATGTAATCAGCATAAGGGCGTGCTCCCCTATGGTAAATTCTGCCGGACACACCAAATTTCCGATATTCTCTATAAATAAAACACCTGCTTCGTCAAAGGGTATATTTTGAGCGGAGTTATGAATCATGGGAGCATCTAAATGACATGCTCCAAAGGTATTAATTTGAAAGGTTGTAATTCCTAAATTTCTTAGATCCTTTGTATCGATATCGGATTCGATATCTCCTTCTATAACATAAGGTTTCAAGTCTTTTAATTGGGAAATAATATTTTTTAAGGTGGTGGTTTTACCAACCCCCGGTGCACCCATCACATTGAGAGCCCAGATATTTTTCCTCGTCAGTTCTTCGTTCATATGATATGCGATATGGTCATTTTCCTGATGGATATTTTCCATTACATCGATTTTTCTCACATCATGCATGTCTTTACCCTCTTTCTTATTCCTATATAAACTTCCCATATAAAAATGTAAAAATAACTATTTAAATAAATTTTGAAACTGCTCAAATCTTTACATAAAGGCAGTTCAAAGTTCTTCTATAAACTATTTCATAATTCATTATATAAATTCCTAAATAATCAACTATTAATCGGACTCTACTTCAATAGATGATATATAAAATTCCTTGCCTATCTCCGTGGGTTCTCCTTGCCCCCGGCAGTTTTCCATGGGGCAATCAAAGCTCATGAGCTTCCTTTCAAAGGTATGTCCACAAAGATTGCATTTTACCAGAGGCTTCACTCTCTCAAAGATAATCTCTGCATTTTCACAGGCAGTACCCTTGGATATCTCATCAAAGTACATCTTGATGGAATCACCTACAAAGCCGGAATAGTCACCCACCACCAGCTTTATGGTTTTAATATGAGAAGCACCGGCCTCAGCCGCGTGCTTCTCTGCAATTTTTATAATTTGTAATGTTATTGGATATTCATGCATAGGTTCTTTCCTGCTCTTTCAGCAGCTCACACTTTAGTTTCTCCCTCTACTCTATACTGCGGGGGCTTCTGATGCTTTTTCTTCAGCCTTTGCCTCCGGAGCCTTTTCCTCCTTAGCTTCAGCAGGTTTTTCTACCTTAGCTGCAGGCTTTGGAGCCTCTTTCACCGGAATAGTGAAGGTATCCACCACCTTTTGTGTCTCAGGCGGAGTATAAGTATTTTGGTTGCTCAAGGAATCCTTTGGGCAAACCACTACACACCCACTACATTGAACACATTTCATTCTTTCAATCATCCAGGTTTTCTTCTGTCTGTTGACTTCTATGGCGTTTGCAGGGCATCTTCGCTGACAAATTCCGCATAAAATGCAAGTATCCACATCTATAGCGATATGCCCTCTGGTATTTTCATGATACTCTCTGGGGATTACGGGGTACATGAGGGTTGCAGGTTTTTTGAACAAGCTTCTCAATACCACTTTTCCCATCTTAAATGCTGCCATTATCCCTCACCTACCTTTCTGTACAACTGATACAGGGGTCAATGGTTAATATAAGCATTGGAACATCTGCCAAGTCACACCCCTGAAGTGTTTTTACCATGGCAGGAATATTTTGATTGGTAGGAGTACGAACTCTCATTCGTTCTAAGAACTTGGAGTCTGCACCCTTTGCATAGTAATAAGCTTCCCCACGAGGTTGCTCCAATCTACCCACATATTCGCCCTTAGGAATATTTCCTTTTACTTCAACAGAGATAGATCCCTCCGGAATAAGTTCTACTGCCTTTTCAATTAAATCAATAGCCTGATAGACTTCTCTGATTCTTACTTTACATCTGGCATAACTATCCCCTTCTGTTTCTACACAAGGTTCAAATCCCAATTTTTCATAAATGCTACCTTCGCATAGTCTGATATCCTGTGGGATACCGGATGCCCTAGCCATAGGACCTACGGCGCAAAGCTCTTCTGCTTCTTCCTTGGAAAGGTATCCAACCTTGCAAAGTCTGTTCTTTACAGAGTAATCCTCAATAAATACCTCAGCAAGCTCCTTTAATTCCACTTCCATCTTTCTCAAGGTAGCCACCATTTCTTTCAAAGTGGCATCATCGATATCTCTTCTGACACCACCCACCTTACAAACGGAGAAAATAACTCTGCCTCCGGTGGTTTTTTCAAAGATGTCTAATACGCTTTCACGCAATCTCCAACAATGCATAAATAAGCTTTCAAAGCCAAAGCCGTCTGCCAATAATCCCAGCCATAAAAGGTGGCTGTGGATTCTGGATAATTCATGCCAGATGGTTCTTAAGAATTCCGCTCTCTCGGGAATCTTAACATCCATAGCTCCTTCTACAGCGAGACAAAAGCCCCATCCGTGCCCAAAGCTGCAGATTCCGCAAATTCTTTCTATTACATATACCATTTCGGTATATTCCTTTTTTTCCACAAGCTTTTCCAGTCCTCTGTGAATGAACCCAATGGAAGGAATTGCTTCCACAACGGTTTCATCTTCTATCACCAGATCCAAATGAACAGGCTCCGGCAGAACGGGATGCTGAGGGCCAAAAGGAATGATTGTTCTTTTACCCATTTTTGTGCCTTCCTTCCTTAATTTTTGGGGTTCCAAGGTGTAGGCTCAGACACCTTGAAGAAATGACCGCCGTAATTCAGAGCCATATGTTTGAATTTAACTCCGAATAAATCTTGCATTTCATTTTCGTATATAAATGCGCACCAATAAACACCTGTGATGCTCATGATTTCCTCTTCTTCGGCAATGGTAAGCTTTAAGTTGACAAGCTCATGATTTTTATCAAAGGAATAAAGAATTTCAAAACCCTCAGATACTTTTGTACAGCAAGCTTGACCAATCCTGTAGCCTTCACCCTTCAGATCTGATACCTTGGAGATCAGCTCATTAGCTTTAATGGGGATAATCACTTGTTCTTTATAATTTTCTCTCATTTACTCCCCCTCCTTTGCTTCTTCGACCTCATCTACGGGCTGTACTTTTGTATCTACCACATCTTGATTCTGAGAAGCCACAGGACCCTTAGCCATTTTAGCTCTTTTTTCTGCTAATACACCTAAACCCTTGACTACACCATCAATAATGGCTTCAGGTCTGGCAGCACAACCGGGTACGTATACATCCACTGGGATGACAGAATCCGTTCCCCCTAAAATGTTGTAGCATTCTCTGAACACACCACCTGATGTGGCACAAATTCCAATGGCCACCACCACCTTGGGCTCAGGCATCTGTTCATAAATCTGCTGAACAACTCCTTTATTTTGCTGATTCACAGATCCGGTCACCAAAAAGATATCCGCATGCTTTGGATTTCCAGTATTGATGATTCCAAATCTCTCCACATCATACATGGGTGTAAGACATGCCAGTACCTCAATGTCACATCCATTGCAACTGGAACCGTCATAATGGATTACCCATGGGGATTTTGTTACATATGACATCATTACACCTCCTTAAAACATAATAAATGCAACAATTAAGTTTACAAATCCTAAAGTCAAGGCTACAATCCAGGAAGAATTGATGGCAAATTGCCACTTCATTCTGGCATAGCTGTTGTCAATGAGGATTTCCAAGAAATATGTTGCCAAACAAACTACTACACCGATGACTGCTCCCATAGCTGTTCCATTTGCAATGAAAAGGAATACAAATCCTAAAAGGAACACATTTTCATACCAGTGAGCAATCTCAATAAGCGCCATAGTTTTTCCTGAAAACTCAGTAGTCAAACCTTTTACTAATTCCTGATGTCCGTGATGAGACATGGATAAGTCAAAGGGTGACTTTCTAAATTTAATCGTTATGATAAAGATAAACCCTAAGAATACTCCGGGTAAATATTTAATGGCCATTCCTATGCTAGGGTCAGGATTGATAATATCAGCTACTTCAAAGCTTCCGGTGACTAAATATAGTCCAACTGCCATCAAAAGCACCATGGGCTCATAAGCCATGATCTGCAGAAGCTCTCTCTCAGCACCGATTTGTGCATAGGGAGAGTTTGAAGAGAATGCTGCAATTACCAAGAACACACTGGCCAAGGTCAAAGTAAAGATGATCAGCAGCAAATCCTGTCCTGCGAAGAAAAATGCTCCTGTTACGATTATGAAGAATAAAAAGCATCCTACATAAAAGTCCTGTACCTTGTTAACACTGATGGGCTCTTTTTCCATCAGCTTAGCCATATCATAATAAGGCTGAAGTAGCGGAGGACCAACCCTCCCTTGCATTCTTGCAGTAATAATTCTATCTATACCTGCCAAAAGACATCCAAGGATGGGGGCAAAGATAATATAAGCTACAACACTGATTATTATTATCATTAAATCACTCATTTATAGCACCCCCCTAAAGAAACTTCCTAACAAGATTCCAAAGACGCCCAAAATAATGGACACCGTTGTAAGAACACCGATAACGTTCATCTTTAGCTCTCCAAAATAGCCTTCCATATACCAGTTCTTCAGTGAAACAGGTACTTGTTTTTCCATTGAGCCTAAGAAGGTTAAATCATCGCCCATGTTTGCTCCCGCCAAATAGATGGGAACAATTTTCTTATTTGATTTACCGAAGAATAACAATGGAAGAAGGATAACCACAAACAGCATAATGGACATAATGATGATATTCTTTGATGTCAGTGCCAAAATGATGGTACCTGCTTGGATACTGGGGAAAACTGAAATCAAATATGGGATGATCATTGATGTTGAAATCAATGGAAATACCACACAAATCAAAAGGGTCATAATTGTCAAGGCAGTTAAAACGAAGGACTCATAGCCATTGACATTAGATTCGATATTTTCACGCTTAGCCATAATTCCAACCATTTTACCCAACCATTTGGTCCAGTAGAATAAGGTAGCTGCACTACCAAAGACGATGAGCATAACCATAAGAACGGTTCCGCCATCTATAAAAGCTCTCATGGCTGCCCACTTGGAAATCAGCATTCCGAATGGAGCCAAAAACATTCCTGAAATTCCCACGATCATAAAGGTTGCCAACTTTGGCATTCTTCCAAAGAGACCGTCCATGTCTTCGATGTCACGGCTTCCAATATTGTGTTCAGCTGTACCTACACATAGGAACAGAAGAGACTTTGTAACCGCATGGAATATAATGAGTAAAATTCCTGCCCAAACTGCCCCATAAGTACCGATACCACCGCAAGCTACGATAAGACCTAAGTTTGCAATGGTGGAATATGCCAATACTTTTTTTGCATTGCTTTGGGAAATAGCAGCAAAGGATGCCATCAAGAAGGTGATACCTCCTACAAACATGACCATGATTCCTGCCAATGAGCCCCATCCCAATACGGGAGCAAGTTTAATAATTAAGAATACCCCGGCTTTTACCATTGTGGAAGAGTGGAGCAATGCAGAGGTAGGGGTAGGTGCCACCATGGCTCCAAGGAGCCAACTGGAAAACGGGAACTGTGCTGCTTTTGTAAGACCTGCAAAGGCTAATAAAGCAACAGGGATCACCACATCAATTCCGTACATACCCATCATGAGCAATTGGCTTAGCTCTAAAGTATGATAGAAGGTACCTAATACGATAATGGCGATAACAAAAGCCAGACCACCTGTTAAATTCATAATCAAAGCTCTGAAAGAATTTCGAATGGCTTCTTTTGTCTTTGTATATCCGATTAAGAAGAATGAACATAATGTTGTAATTTCCCAGAAGAAATACAGCCAAATTAAGTTGTTGGACAATACGATTCCAAACATGGCTGAGAGAAATAGAAACATTAAGAAAAAGAAAAACGGTCTTCTATCAGGATCTTCATGGTGATGATGTTGGAAATCTTTCATATATCCCAACGCATACACTGTAATGATGCTACCGATGATACCTATGATCAATACCATAACTATCGATAGCTTATCGATATAAAGATTGTTTTCCACGTGGATGTTGTGACCCACATTCAGCTCGAACCACACCATAAGGGGTGCTTGAATAGCCGCAAGAATCGATGCTAAGTACTTTTTATATTTAATACCCAAATAAATAATGAGAATAGCCAAAGCAACTTCAATACCCATCATCAAGTAATTGATATTTTCGTTTGCCCAAGCAAAATACTCACCTGCCGTATTAAAATATTGATATGCCAGATAGATTGAACCTGCTGCAATGACGATTGCAGAGATGGTAACAATAAAATTTCTGACTGCATCGGTCTTGAGAACTAAAAGAGCTACCGCTGTGATCAATGGAAATAAGATCAGAAAAAAAATAATGCCCAATTTAATCCTCCTCTTTCTCCCGGAATCTACAAATTATCCGGAACTAAATTTTTACGTATACATTATACCTTTGTTTTATTTGATTGACAAGGGGTTTTGTCTATATTTTAACACACTTTTAATAAGTCAGAATTCTTTGAATTCCTTAAAAATTGAGACCTTTTAACTTTTAAAAGGTCTCAATCATCTCAAACTGCCAAATTCTACTTTTTAGGTTCAACCTTCATAGCTATAATTGCGCAGATTATGCCTACGATAAAGCTAGCCACCGTGGCCATCTGTATTGCGTTGATCATACCGTCAAAACTGCTAAACAAGCCGCTACCGTACTCTTCTAAGTAATACTCAGGTCCCCATTCGCTTTCATACCATGGTAAGAAAAATCTTCCAAGAACACCGATTCCTCCCAATCCAATAAATGTAGCCGCTATTTTATTCATGTCTCCCACTGCAAGACCTGTTTTTTCATTCTTTGGAAACGCCAAGGCATCCTTTTTAGCCAGTCCACCGTACATCTTTTTCCAAATCACATACATGATTGGTCCTGAAATAATTCCTATCATTCCTCCGATAAAGAGATCCGTACCATTAATAAAGTAAGAAAGGAATGCAATAAAGATTGGTAAACTACAAATGAAGACTAAGAATCCGTAACCACCGGGGATTTTAAAAGGTCTTTCCGAATCAGGAATGCGCTTCCTTAAAACTATAGCAGATAAAAAGACCATCATATAAGAGGCAACTAAGAGGAATACATCTATGACAACTATTGTAGTAAAATCAAAGCTACATAGAATCAAATTTACTATGGCAACCGATAAAACTGCTACATAAGGTACTCCGTGTTTTTTATCACATTTTACCAGAATAGGAGGTGCCAGATGATCGTCTGCCAAGGCAAAAAATCCTCTGGATCCTGATGCGATATACGTGTTGTAAATAGAGCATTGGGCTAAAATTGCCACCACAGCAAAGAAAATCCCAAATGCAGGACCCATAAACATTTCTGCTACCGAAGCGTATCCAACAGTTCCTACTTCCGTACCCCAGTTTTCCCAGTTCCCCATTGATCCAAGACCTGCCACGGTTGGTAGAATATATACTGCCATGATTAAAGGCACTGTGATCAAAGTCGCCTTGGGAATAACTTGTGGATCTTTCACCTCACCTGCAATAGTAGACATGGATTCATAACCGGAATACATCCACATACCGATTGAAATTCCTGCTCCAATGTAAAATACCCAGTCTGCTGCACTCTCTACAGGAGCTGCAGTAAATGGTACCATAGGATTTTGAGACCAATTGGCAAACCCTATAACAGTTACCATCGCAAATGCCACAATTACTAAAATAGAAAGAATTGTGCTTACCAACCCAACTTCTTTCACACCCCTAATATTAATAAACGTAAAAATTAAAATCATTGAAGCTTTTGCTATGTATTCCCACGTTGGCGACAAATCCCACGTGCTAGCCAAGTATGTTCCTGCTAAAATTACATAAAGTGTCTGATCTACATAGATGGAAATCGTCCTCCACCAACCTGCCTGAAATCCCCAAAATTCGCCAAAAGCTTCCTGCACCCACTTATAGTATCCACCTTCCTGAGGTCTAGCCGACCCTAATTCGGCAGCTACTAAACTAAAAGGCAGTCCCCATACAAATGGTAGCACCATTAACATGACGATAGTCATTCCTGGACCCGCTTCAGGAATCATCTCTTCAATTCCATAGGCTCCCGCTGCCACTAAACAAAAGATCATAAATACGACGGTATGAACTTTTAAATCGTGTTGCTTAAGACCACGATCCTCTATATTCATCTTTGCGCCGCCGGTATTATTGGTATCGTTCATTTAACAACCTCCTTTTTTGATTAAATTAATAATAAAATAACATAACTCAATTTTACTCTCATTCTTTCAATTTACAAGAACAATCTTGCTATATTTTTAAACTATCTTGTCACTATCTTCTTTCATGAAAAAAGACCGATCCAATGTTAATTAGAAATCGGTCTTTTGTTTAGGAATTCTTTCTAATTTTTTGGGGGAAATGCCTCATCAAATGTCTTTTCATCGGGGTCTAAGGCAACGATAGTTCGTACTTTACCCATTTTCTTTGCAATCAGCCTAATGATCATAGGCCCTACCACTGCACTGATAGCTAAGGGGAATACCGGAGCCATCTCCGCATCAAAGGCCAAGGCAAATAATCCAATGAGCTGAGCAATCATTGCAAAAAGTGGTACCCACATAAATTTTACGTTAGCCTTCAGCTCCTTGGGGTCGTATCCTCTAGCTACGATTCTCTTTCTAAATACAATCTGAGATCCGATGATACCTACCCAAGCCAAGGTTCCCGTAAAGCCTGACATGGTCAAAAGATAAGCGTAAAAACTGGAATCCGGTAAGAAGTATCCTAACATCAATACTGCCCACATTGGAATTATGGTAAAAAATACAGCTGCCTGTGGAGTTCCTTTTTTATTTAGTTTTGATAGGAATTTAGGAGCAAGACCTTCAACGGATAGTCCGTACATACATCTTACAGTTCCGTATAATCCTGCATTAGCACAGCTGAATGCAGCTACCATTACTACTCCGGAAATGATTGCTGCTACCCAGTCCAAGCCATAGGAACTCAATGCATATGCAAAGATAGATCCATTCTCCAAATCTGCTTGATTATAAGGTACCAACAACAACACTAATGCCAAGGGGATTAAGTAGAGTACTACGATACGATATGTAACACTTTTGCATGCCCGTGGTACGGTTTTTTCAGGATCTTGTGCTTCCGAAGCAGCAAGACCAACGATTTCCGTTCCTTGGAAAGAAACTAATACTGTAACCAGCAGCGTTATTAAGATAATGGGTCCATAGGGGAACATGTTTTCAAAGAGACCGGCCACAGGATCTGTAATGAGGTTTTTAGATCCTAGGAATCCGGCATCCCCCCAAAGTCCTACCCAAATTCCAAAGGCGGCAACGATAAAGGCCAATATGGAAAATACCTTAATCATGGCCAAAGTGGATTCTACCTTGGCAAACATTCCTACAGGAAGCGCATTCAAGAAGGTAATTCCTGCTAAGGCACCGATGGAATACATGAACATATTTCCGGGGATCAGAGAGTTTAAAACGATGGATACTGCGATTGCTTCAGAGGGTACGTAGGCGACCCAGTTAAACCAAAAGGCCCATCCGAAACCGGTAGAAATGGTTTCTCCCAAAAACTCGTTGGTGTACGCTACAAAGGAACCTTTTCTTGGAAGGTTTACAAGCAGTTCCGCATAGGAAATCATAAGACCGTATACGATAAATCCTACCAAAGCGAAGGCCAAGATAACCGCAGGGCCCATTACACTGATGGTCCAGCCTACTCCTAAGAAGTAACAGGATCCAATAACACCTCCCAGTGCAATCAAGCTTACTTGCCAACCTTTAATATCACGTTGGAGCGTAACATCTTTTTCCTCATGTGAATGAGCAACTGTTTGTTTTTGATCTGACATAATGCGTTTCTCCTTATACTAATGGTGCCATAATACATAAGGGTTTCATAAATTACTTGGAACAAATTTTCTGAAACTTCTCCTGCATAATATGTGAGGCGTTGCAGCAGTTAAATTTCATACATTCATTTAAACAATAGCAATGGTTTAACATTATATGACTTTTTAGCTCGAATTACATGAAAAAATAATTGATAATAGTAATGGTTTTTTTTAGACTTTTAATGTCCTTAAATTATAATAGCAATGGTTTTTTTAGAAATCCTTATGTAATAGTAATATTTTACTCTTTTTAAAGAGGATGTCAATATTTTTGTGGATTATGGTAAAAATTTGTTACAACCATTGCAAAATAATTAAAAGTAAAGCCCCAGGAACACCTAAAATTCCCACGATGATTGCTGTAAGTAGGTTGATGGGGATGTGAAAGTCAAAAGCTGATCCTATCAGGTTCGCCAAAATGATAAAAATAGCTCCTACCAAACTGTTAAAAATAATTTTGCAAATCATTTTAATGGGCACCAAGAATAAATATCCAAAGAGATATATGGCAAAGATCACAAATGCGTAGGCTAACAGAATCCCAATTTCCATATTCATGTCCAACAGTATCACATCCTTTATAATATTACTATAGAATTATATGTGGACAATCAATAAAATAGACCATCTACTGCTTAGATGGTCTGACATGAAAATTTAATTTTAATATTATTTTAAGAACGCTTTGGCCAACATGGCAGCTCCTATCACGCCTGCATCATTGGAGAACTTTGCATTAACAATTTGAGGTATGGGAAAATCTTTAAAGAATCTATTTTCTTCCGTATAAGTACGTACTTTGCTGATAAACCAATCTCCGGCTCCCGACATTCCACCTCCTATGGCAATAATCTGGGGATCTAACACTGAAACCAAATTCGTGATTCCAATACTTAAGTAGTAGGCAACTCTATCCACTGCTTTCTGCGCCAAGGCATCCCCTGCCTGTGCTTCTTTTA
>CAYWVS010000034.1:0-16139 GCA_964461765.1 uncultured Anaerovorax sp. | reverse complement strand
TGCCTGTGCTTCTTTTACGATCATAAAACCATTCAATTTGGATAAGCCTGATTCTAAAGGTTCTCCCACCTCCGTGCATCTTTGAATCAAGGAGCTACCTTCCCCTTCCAGCAATAGTTTTTTGGTGTAGTTGATTAGCCCTGTCACCGAAGAAAATGTTTCCAGACATCCATTTCTTCCACAATTGCAGTTATAAAAATTTTCTCCTACAATCATATGTCCGATTTCTCCTCCAATACCGTTGTAGCCTACACGACAGGTACCATTTAATATTACTCCTCCCCCAATGCCAGTTCCCAAAGTCAAAATTATGCCGGATTCCGCACCTTTTAAAACTCCTGCTTCAGCTTCACCCATGCCTGCTGCATTGCCGTCATTGGCAGCAAATACAGGAATTCCAAACTTATCAGTTAAAATCTGAGCAATAGGAACCACAGGCCACGAAAGGTTGACACATTTTATCACTCTTCCATCCTGATCCACCGGACCCGGCACGCCTAACCCTACTGCCTCCACGAGAAGATGCTGTTCCTGAGCCTTAGAAAGAAGCTTCCGCCCAAGGTTGCAGATATTTTCAATCATCTGATCTAAACCGTCAGAAACCCCTGTAGGTGCTTGATCCTTGAGAAGAATTTCACCCTCTTGATTGACAATACCGGCTTTAATGGAGGTACCTCCCAAATCAATTCCCAAATACATGGCTCCACCTCTTTCATACTAATTCTAAATGATAGCTTCAAATTAAACTATAACAGGGTCAAAAGATATAAATAATAAAATTAACCATAATATAATTTGTTAATTTATTAACTAATTATATTTATCAACTTTTTATTTTATTTAGTTATTAAACTTTTTATGCCTCTTCTGACGGTAGTTTCTTAAAGACCCCATTGGATAACTGAAAGATGGCATCTGCATATATCTTTGCTGCCAACACCATGTTGTCTACAGAAATATATTCATTTTTTTGATGAGCCACCTCCTGCTCCTTTGGGAAATTGGCACCAAAGGCCACACCACTTTTAACCGCTCTGGCGTAAGTTCCTCCCCCAATGACAATAGGCTTGCTCTCCAAATCCCCGGTATGCTTTTGATAAATTTCCATTAAGGTTTTTATCTTTTCATCTTCCTTTGGGATAAAGATAGGGCCTTTATAATCCTTCTTAACCAATCCCATGTTGTACTTGTTTAAGAGGGGCATCATGGCTCCATATATCTGCTCTTCCTCAAAAGTAACCGGGTATCGTATATTCAGGGTCAACCTTGCTGCCTCTTGATCTATATAAATGAGACCCACATTACAGATCAATCCACCGGAGGACTCATCGGAAAAGCCTACGCCTAACCCTTCACCGTTGAGTTGGAATCCGATAAAGCGGTTGTAAAATTCTAAGAAATCCCGAACATCCTCATTTTCTATGCCGATACTCTCTAAAAATAGCATAATGATGGAGATAGCGTTTAAACCCTGCTCCGGACGGGCACCGTGAGAGGAAATCCCCTGAGCCACTACCTCTAAATTCTTACCGATTCCTTTCACTTTAAGGTTATACCCGGTTTCTTTAACAAAAGCATCGGCCTTTTCTCTGATTTTATCATAATCAGTACCCTTTAATACAGCTCTGGCAGAGTCCGCCACCATATTAGGGGCATTTCCACCTGTAAGGGTTCTCAATTCCAAACCGCCTTTGCCTTGGGATTTACTAAATTTTTTAGCTATATCAAAGACCAGTAGTCCTTTTTCCCCATGGATTACAGGAAATTCTGCATCGGGGGTAAATGCGAAGTCCGGCATCTTTGCTTTATCAAAATATTTTTTAATACCAATCCAATTGGTTTCTTCATCTAAGCCTATAATAAGCCTTACTTTTTTTTCCGGAATCACCCCTGCTTCTTTTAGAGCCTTCATGGCATAAAATGCAGCAATGGCGGGACCCTTATCATCGATGGCTCCTCTTCCGTATACCCTACCGTCCTTCAGCTCCCCTCCAAAGGGCTCTGTATCCCAGTTGTTGCCTGCAGGTACCACATCTAAGTGGACTAAGATACCCAAAATCTCATCCGACGTACCCACAATGTCCCCTTCTTCATCCAGTACGTAACCGCCAAAATCAATATGACCTCCGTAGCCATCAATGTTTTCCACTTCAAATCCCCAAGCCTTACCTTTTTCCAGCATAAAATCCAAGGCTCTGCCTACCTCTTTTCCAAAGGGTGCCCCATCTTCTGCCTTTCCTTCTACACTGGGAATTCTGATTAACTCCTGCAGAGTTTCAGTCATCTCCTGGCGAAATAAATCAATCTTACCCAAATATTCCATATGAAAATCTCCAATCTGCCGCTATGCGGATTTAATTTTAATATCAGGATCAAAATTTATTTAATCTGCTATTATAAATTCTTCACCAATTCTATTGATAATATCCTGTTTTGCCTGTTCTGCCTTCCAAAGGTGCCCTGAAGCGGGAAGGACAGGATTTGTGCTAAGGTTACTATCTAAAGGAATTACGGTGTATATGTTTCGATCCGTCCAGTATTTTTCTACCCAAAATGGGACAGCTCCCGGGTTCATGTTAATTATTTCACCTGTGCTTTTCATGAACTCCAGGGTTACTTGTCCAAGAATCCCCTGCTCTGTAAATCTGTCATTTACAGTTTCTAAACGTTGGTTTGAAATAAAATTCCCTAAGGAATAAAATATAGGAACTCGCTTCCCTGTAGCTTCCACCTCCACATATTCAATGGGTTGTATCACATGGGGGTGAGATGCAAAGATGATATCCGCTCCTGCCGCTGCCACTTCTCTGGCGATTCTTCTGTCATATTCCGTGGGTTGCCCCTGATATTCTTGACCCCAATGAAAATAACACAGGATTATTTCTGCCCCATCGTTTCTGGCTTGGCTTATGCTTCCAAAAATTTTATTTAAATCCTCATCTAAATACCCATAACCAAAGGTGTTAAGCAGTGGTTCTGCAGCAACGGGTATGGGATTTCCATTTAGAGCTCGTCTGCCGTTTTGTCTGGCGGTCTCATAGGTATAAGCTACGATTCCTATATTCACACCCTTGACATTCACTATAGTATAGTTTTTTTCACCCTCTAATTGTGCTCCTACAGTCTGCAGACCTTTTTCTCTGGCAACGGTTATGGTTCTTTTCATTCCATCCAAGCCCTTATCCAGAATGTGGTTATTGGACAAAATAGCCACATCCCATCCGGATGCTTTCACGGCATCTGCCAATTCATCGGGAGTGTTAAACAAGGGATACCCTGAATAACCGGGGCCTCCTGCAAAGGTGGTCTCCAGATTGCACAATGCCAAATCGGCTTTTTCTATATAAGGCTTAATATACTCAAAATTATTATGAAAGTCATATCCCCCTGTCTGCATATTGTATTGGGCCGGGATTTGGGGGGAATGAACCATAATATCCCCTACACAGGAAATGGTCAGTTCTATCGGATATTCCGGCTCCTCAGGAGCTTGCCCTAAAGAGCCTTCACCGCCATCAGGAAGTTTGCCTCCAAACAGTTCCATAAGCCACGGGGCTGCAAAGATAAGACCCACTACCACTGCACAGCAGAGGAAAAGAGTAATCCATGAAGCCAATTTATTTTTTGATTTTGCCTGTTTACTCATAGAGATAATTATTTCCATCCTTTACACTTTCATGAGTTCTACAATTAAACGGATTCTACTGCTTCTATCTGTGGATACTGCTCTTTCAAAAGTCTTTCGATCACCCCTTTTATGGTCATTTGAGCTCCGGGACAACCTTGGCAACGACCTTGAAGCTTTACCTTAACGATATTGTCCTCCGTATACTCCACAAACTCTAAATCTCCCCCATCTCTTTGCAGAAAAGGACGGATATTTTCGATAGCGTCTTTAATATTTTGTACGATGTTTTTTTCTTCTGACATTTTTCTTCTCCTTTAATTTGTCCAAATTGGTTCGGATGTGTAAATATAATGAAATTCACCATCCTTGATTTGTTTGATAAATACTGATTTTACGGGATCTCCATTAGGGTCGAAGGATAGGTTACCGGAAGCCCCCGGAAAGTCTCTTGTTTTTCTCAGGGCTTCTCGGATGGCATCACCATCAGCATCCACTCCTGCCGTTTTGATTGCTTCTATGGCGATGAGGTATGCATCAAAACCTAATACTTCCGCAGGATCAGGAATGGCATCTTTGCCATACTCTTTAGCATAAGCTTTTAAGAATATATCTCTGGTAACGTTGACGGGCACATTTAAGTCTAAAAGAGAGGTAAATACTGCACCGTCAGCATCACTTCCTCCGGATTTAAATATTTCATCTGTTTCCCATAAATCTGTGCCTATGAATACTGCATCAATCCCTTTTCTCTTTGCTTGAGCTAAAATTTTTCCTACATCGTTAGGTTTGCATAACAAGAACACCACTTCTGCTCCGGATCCTTTAATGGAGTTTAGTTGAGTTGTAAAATCGTCGGTGCCACTGATAAACTCTGTTTCGCTAACAATTTCAGATTCATTTGCAATGGATTTAAATTTAGTCTTAAAAACATTTGCGATTTCTATATTAAAATCATTTCCTGATTCTTTCATTATTGCCGCTTTTGAAGCATTTAGTACTTCCGTTGCATATTTTGCACTGGAAATGCCTTGAAAGGATTCCACATAGCTGACTCGAAAATAGAAATTGCTGCTGTTTGTAACAAGCGGATTGGTACATGTAATGGCTATAGCCGGAATGGAATTTTCTTTAAATATATCCGTTGCCATAAGGCTTAATGCATTGCCATAGCTTCCCAAAATTACATCCGGATCCTTAGCTGCCAGCTCCTTTGCCACGCTTTCAGCAGCAAAGATGTCCGACTTATTGTCTCCATACAACAATTCTACTTTTTTTCCCAATACCTCAGGATATAATTGATGAGCTAATTCAATACCTCTTTTCTCCAATTCTCCATACTTTTTGTCTACCCCTGTTAAGGGCTCAAATACACCTATTTTAATTACATCCTCCACTTTTTTCTTTTCAATAAATGTATCTCTGAAGTTATTATACGTCTCACATCCTACAAATAGGGAGGATATCAGCACTATACAAATAGTAAAAACTAAGGGTCTTATCAGTTGGTTTTTCATAAATGTCATCCTTTATATATATTTTTAGATTAAACATCATTTAAATTCCTTTTTATTATACCATTAATTGTTTTTTTGTAAAGTTCTTAAATTTTTTATGGATCTTTTGTTTAAACAAATAAAAAAGTGGTATAAATAACCATAAGCAAATGAAAATATTGGCTTTTAAATCTAAATGATAAAACAAAAATAAATTTTAGGAGGATGAAAATTATGAAATGGACTTGTTCAGTATGTGGTTATACTCATGAAGGTGCAGAGCCACCTGCTCAGTGCCCTCAATGTAAAGTAGGAAGCGAGAAATTTATCAAAGCTGCTGAAGGAAAAAAAGAATGGGCTGACCAGCACGTGGTAGGTGTAGCTCAAGGGGTTGATCCTGAAATCGTACAAGGTTTGAGAGACAATTTTATGGGCGAATGCACAGAAGTTGGTATGTATTTGGCAATGGCCAGAGTAGCCGAAAGAGAAGGATATCCTGAAATCGGAGCTTTCTACAAGTTGGCTGCATGGGAAGAAGCAGAACACGCTGCAAAATTTGCAGAGTTATTGGGAGAAGTGGTAACCGACTCCACTAAGAAAAACCTACAACTGAGGGTAGATGCCGAAAATGGTGCTACCTCAGGCAAAAAAGCTTTGGCTACTATGGCTAAGCAACAGAATCTGGACGCTATCCACGATACTGTACATGAAATGGCAAAAGACGAAGCAAGACACGGTTGTGGATTCGAAGGTCTTTTAAACAGGTACTTCGGATAATCCCATAATCCCCCCGCAAATAAGCCCTCGATAATCAATCGAAGGCTTATTTTTTACTCTTTATTATGTAACCTTATTTCTTTGTTTTATTTCTTTAAAGATCTTTCTTTTGAAAGTCTGCCTTAAGTTTTAAAGCATATCTTTTATTTTCTTGTTTAATTCCTCTACTTTAGCGAAGGCCTTATCAACGTCTTCCTTTGCTACTTCATAATCAGCTTGAACGCCTGAATCTATCGATGCTACCAATCTTTTAAGGGCTGCACTCTTTTCCTCGTAAGCTGCAATCAGTTCATCGTGCAATTTTTTTACTTCAGGATTATCCACAGTAATATTCTTAGCTTCTTCTACCAATTGATCTGATTTAGCAATTAATTCATCCTTTGCACCTACAGCAAAATACTTGCTGGCAGCTACATCGGTTTGTAGGCTTTTCTTTAATTCGTTATATTTATCTGTTAATTCCCCCTCCAATTTTGAAAGACTTCCTTCTTTTGTTTCCACATAGCTGGTTACGTCTGCCTTCAGCTTTTCCGCATCAGCCTTAACGTTGCCGTTACAAGCAACCATAGAAAATGCCAATACCATTACCAATAAAATTCCAATAACTTTTTTTAAGTTTTTCATTATAATCCTCCTAATAACTAAAAATGTGTTTTTTTTCCAATCCAACTAGTTGAGATTCATTGAGTTTTAAGATTATTCCCTCTCTAAAATTTCACCGGGTACTACCTTGACGGCAACGGGGTTATTTCCGATATCACCGGAGTAAGTCACCTCAATGATTTGACCTATTGCCATATCAACATCAGGTGAAATCTCAGTATTATCATCCTTGCTAAAAATGTATGTTACTCCATCCCTAGCCTCAATGGCGATGACATTCATGGAAGTAGCATCCGTGATAGTTCCTATCATGGTATCATCAGATATAGCGGCATCATCTACAGCTCCGGTTTTAGAATTTACTTCCACATTGGAGCTGCTGCATGCAGTCAAAACCAAAGCCAAAAGCATTACCATCAGTAAAAAGTTAAGTTTTTTACTTTTTTTCAATATTTGAAAACCTCCTTCATTTTATTAATATTAGACTTTATTATCACATAATTTGAATTTTTAAATCAATGATTTTACCGATATTTAACATAATTTACTATATTGGGTTAAAGAAAATCGGCAGATCATGATAATACTATCACTATCTGCCGATTCGTGTCTTTTACTGCTTGCTAAGAACCAATTCTTTTAAATGCAAGCACCATATTCATTTTAGCTTTGCTCTATTTTGCTACAAAAGACTGACAATCAGTGCATTTGGTTTCTGTAGGACTCTTTTCATGAGTACCTACTTGAATAGAAGCTAATGTGCAGTAATCTGCTCCGGAGCAGTGATAAGCACATTCGGGCACCAAACATTTGATGCTAGGATTTCCATCTTTTTGATTCATTTTTCCCTCCTGAAAGTTTACAGAGAATGACTCAATGTATCCTCAATAATTTTAAACAGTAATAGGGTTTCCTAAATCAAAAGCTTTCATACATAATTTTTCAATTATTGTAAATTCCCTCTAAGATCAGTTGTGCACCTCCGGTTAAGTGCAGAAGGTTATCCTCTCCAATTGTAACATGTAATATTCCGCCGGGTGCATTTACCTGAACTTGACGTCCCACCCGTCCTAAACGATTCAGCAAAAATACAGCAGCACAAGATCCGGTGCCGCAAGCCAGGGTGTTGCCTGCACCTCTTTCCCAAGTGTCAATTTCTATTTCATGCTCACTGATAACACTTACGAAATTCACGTTAGTTCTGGAAGGAAAACAATCTGCAGCTTCCAAAAGCGGCCCGTATTTCAGCACTTCTTCTTTATTTAAGGAATCCACTTCTATGACGCTGTGAGGAACCCCCATGAGTACGCTGCTTACCTGAAAGGTTTTATCTAATACGGTGATGGGTTCTTGAATAAACACCGAATTTTCACTGATTACAGGGATTTGTGCCACATCCAAACAAGGGCTTCCTATATTCACCCGTACATCACTTTCTCCCATGTGGACAGTCATAATTCCCGCCAAGGTTTCCACGGTAAAATCATCTTTTGGGATTAACTCAATGTCTCTGACAAATTTGCAAAAACAACGGAGTCCGTTGCCGCACATGTCCCCTCTGCTGCCGTCCGAATTATAGTAAGTCATAAAAATATCGGCTGTCTGAGATTCTCCGGGAAACATTACACCATCGGCACCTATGCCATAACGCCTGTGGCAGACATTGCGCACAAATTCCTCTAAATTATCAATACCGGAAAGATCCTTTAAAAGGACGAAATCGTTGCCGGCACCATGATATTTTCGAACCCCTATCATTGATTCCTCCAGTCCATTTCTTGTAATAATAAATCATCATATGTCTGTTTTCTGACGGAAAGAACATCTTTTCCATCCTTCACAAACACAACTGCCGCTTTTGGAATTCCATTATAATTGCTTGCCATAGAATAATTATAAGCTCCTGTTGCCAAAACTGCCAGTATATCTCCCCTTTCCAACTTGGGCAAGCTGATATTTTTTATGAGAACATCTCCGGTTTCACAGCATTTCCCTGCAATGGTTACCTCTGTGTCTTTGGGTGCATTAGCTTTGTTTGCAACTAAGGCATTGTATTTTGCATCATAAAGTGCAGGTCTAGGGTTATCCGGCATTCCTCCATCTACGGATACGTAGGTTCTCACTTGGGGTATTTCCTTTATCACTCCCACAGTATAGAGAGTAATTCCTGCTTCTGCAGCAATCCAACGACCGGGCTCAATATGAACTTCAGGTCGTTTCATTCCAAAGCTTTTAAATTCTTCTTCCATCACATCCATAATGGGGGATATGAAGTCTTTAAAATCTACAGTACCATGAAAATCCATGTAATCCACACCTAGACCCCCACCGATATTGAGAACTTCTGTAACCAACCCCAAATCATCTTTTATGCTTTTCACTAGGACTATAGATTTTTTTAGTGCTGCAATATGAAAATGATTCTTAAATATTTGAGATCCAATATGGTAATGAAGACCTTTGTAAGTAAGGAACTGTGATGATTGAATTAACTTGGCAGCCTCCACCACCTGAATCAGAGGAACGCCAAACTTGCAATCTGTCTGAGCAGTGCTGATCTTTTCATGAGTATCGGAATCCGTAGAAGGATTTACCCGAATTAACACATCAATGGTTTTTTTTAATTTCTTAGCAATGTTTTCTATTTGATAGATTTCTGAGATGCTGTCAAGGATGATCTTGCCGATGCCTTTTTCCAATGCCAACTCAATTTCAGCATCAGTTTTATTGTTTCCGTGAAGAGAAATGTCCTCTGCTTTCATACCTGCCTTTAACCCAGTGTATGCCTCCCCTCCGGACACAGCATCCAGTCCTATGCCATGACTATTTATAATTTGACACATCCTTAAAGAAATAAATGCTTTACTTGCATAAAAAACTTTGGTATCAGGATATTTATCCAAGAAATGTTCTTTTATCGTTTTCAACTTCTCCTCAATTATATCCTCGCTCATTACGTAGAGGGGAGTACCGTATTTGCGAGCTAATTCCACGGTATCTACCTTTGAAAACATAAAATGATCTTTCATATATCCTTCTCCAATCTATTCTGCTTTTCAACTATAATTAAGTCTTATCTTGTTTAAAGTTTTTAAAAAATTTATGTTTAAATGCAAACAATTTGCACATTGGGGGAATTGGTGACAAAGACGATGGTAGCATAACAGAGATAAAACTCCATGATGTCTCCCACCTTCCAATCTCTAGGGCTATCCTCCACATCCATGATTAAATGATCGCTACTGGCTCCTAAAACCTCCACACCCTCATGAGCAGGAATCAAGCTTTCCGGATAGGCAAAATCCACCTTTCCCAAAGCCAGCAAGGCTCTCTTGCGAATTCCACGGTCTTCATAAACTCCCACATTACCAAAGGCATCATAAGCTAATTCTCCTACGGGGTATGAGGGCTTGTCCTTTAGTTCTATGATCTCAGCCTTTAATATGAATGCATCCTGATTGAGAAAATCCATATCGTACCCATAGAGATCTTTGAGATCCTTACCCAATATAATGCCCTCACCCAAGCGCAAGTTGTTGATCCTTGCAGGCATCTGTTCTTTGAGCACCAAAGGAAACGAGCTGGTAGCTCCGCCGGATATGATGTCCAACTGTCGCCCAATGGAATTCTCAATCATCTCTACATGACCAATCAATTCCTCCATCTTTTCAGTAGTAGCGGCAACAGAACCATAACAGCCCAAATTGGTACCAACACCCATAAGCTTTAAATTTTTCAAATCCTTTTCAACTAACAAGGCGGCTTTAAGAAGTTCCTCCCCGCCCCAAAAACCTTCTCTTAAATCCCCTAAATCCACCATGAGTATGACCTGGTGAATCTTTTTTTGCTTATCAGCTTCTACATTTAATGCCTCAAGTACGGATACTTCAGAATTTAAACTAATATCCGCCAACCGCACTGCCTCTGCGGCTTCACTAATCATGGGTACTCGAATGAGCATTAAAGGTTTTGTAATGCCGATTTTCCTCGCATCTTCCAACTGCTCTAATCTGGAGGAAGCCACATAATCACAGTCCGTTTCCTCGTAAACAGCCATTCCCTCGGGGATGCCGTTGAAGCCCTTTACTACACCTGCCACGCCGACGCCCTGCCTTCTACAGATTTCAACAGTAGCGTCAATATTATGCTTTAATTTTTTTAAATCTAACTCAACTCTGGGGTACCTTAGCTCCTTGTTCATAGCTCTACTCCTTATTTGATTCCACAAATCGTTTAATCTTCTTACCAGTAGTTTTTTCAAATTCTTCTTCTCTTAAAATGACATGTTTGATCCGTTTAAAGAAAGGAAGCTCCTCATTTATCACGTCAATTTGTTTCCAAAGGGCATTTAGTGCTTCTTCCTTCGTATAACCCTCTCCCAGCAGTTCTTTCATTTCTTCCGCTTCTAAACGAACAGTGGCAGTAATCATAGTATCACTTCCATCATTGGTATCTTTTCCCCAAACCAAGCATTCTTCTACAAAAGGAATGCCCCCAAGATAGAATTCTATTTCCTCAGGAAAAACATTTTTTCCGTTCTTTGTAATGATTACATTTTTCTGCCTTCCCGTTATGATAACATACCCATCTTCATCCAGATATCCCAAGTCTCCCGTATGGAACCAACCATCTCTCAGGACTTCTTTGGTGGCCTCTTCATTCCGATAATAACCCATCATCACATTTTTTCCAGCCGTACAAATTTCTCCGATTCCCGTTTCACTGTTGGCATTGTGAATTTTAATTTGGAAACCCGGCAAGGGATAACCTGCAGAGTTATTTTTAATGTATTGATCCGGATTCAGGGCACAGATAGGGGAACATTCTGTCAACCCGTAACCCTGTAAAGCGGGAACTCCAAAATCTCTGATTCCCTGAAGGACATTTGGGTCAATAGCCGCTCCTCCGCAAATCATCATTCTCATCCGCCCTCCGAATACAGCGGTAATTTTCTTAAAAAACACAGAGCCCAGATCCAGACCGATCTTTTTAGTCTTATTGTTTAATGCGATTATTTTTTTTAAAGTTTTCTCTTTTCCACTTTTTCTAATGTTTTGCCAAATTTTTTTATAAAGGCTTTCAAAAAGTAGGGGAACGCCTAAAAAGATAGTAGGCTTGGCCTCTGACAGGTTCTTTACGATGTATTTCAGACCCTCACAATATGCAATGGAGGCTCCTTTGTACAGTGGCATTAAAAATCCACAGGTACATTCGTAGGTGTGATGGATGGGCAAAACTGAAAAAAATACATCCTCAGGCATGACCTTTAAAAGGGTGGGGGCCGCCATCAAATCCTCTACGATATTGCCTTGAGAAAGCATAACTCCTTTGGATACGCCGGTGGTTCCCGAAGTAAACAGCAAAATATTCATTTCATCTCTCTGAATGACAGCCTCTTCAAAGGTTCGATCTCCCTCTTCCCTTCTTTTTTTACCCAAGGATAACAAATCCTTTAGGGCATGCTCATTTTCATTGCTTTCTTTTCCATTGAGATTAATGAAATGCTTTAAGGTAGTGTTTCCTTTTTCCCTTGTAGTTTGGAAGATTTCAGAAAATCTTCCCCCATAAAGGATGCACTCCACCTCCGCCTCCTTGACCAACTGTTCAAGCTCATTGTGGGGAAGCTCTTTATCCAAAGGCACTACAATTCCTGTACCACAGACAACAGCCAAATAAGAGATAGCCCACTGATAGGAGTTATCCCCAATAATTGCAATGCTTTTTCCCTTTAGTCCTAAATCCACGAGGGCAGTTAATAAAGCACGAACATCTTCATCCGCTTGCCCATAAGTAATTTCCCTATATGGTCCTCCCGGTTTATCTTTTACGTGAAAAGCAGGTCGGTCTCCAAAGTGACTTACGCTGCTTTCCCACATATGCTTTATGTCCGTTATAGGTCTGCTATCCCTGTACAGTACCCTTTTGTCTTTGGAATCTTTAATATTTTGAACAACCTCTTCTGCATAAATTAACTGATCAATTTTAATTTTTTCATGCTCCTCTGGGTTCACTCAACTCACTCCTTCTCCTTGGCCTTAGTCGGGACTTTTTTAACCATTAATTCCGTGCCGTTTAATCTTTTTGGTGGTGGTTTTTTCAAACTCTGTTTCCCTAATCTCAAATCTCTTAACCCTTTTATAGGGTGCCATCAGCTCATTGGTATTATGAATAATGTCTTGGAGAATCCTTCTGAGTTCTGCCTCTGAAACCTTCCCCATTTCTTCTTCTAAGCTTTCAAAATCAGGTAAAATTTCTGCACAAATGACTGTATCTCCATCTTCTTCATTTAATCCATAGACTACTACTTCCTGTATAAAAGGATTTTTATTTAAGTAAAGTTCAATTTCTTCGGGAAATACATTTTTGCCATTCTTTGTAATGATGACATTTTTCTTACGTCCGGAAATATACAGGAAACCATCCTTGTCAAAATATCCATAGTCCCCTGTGTATAGCCAACCATCCCGAATCACTTTAGCAGTTTCTTCAGGATCATTGTAATAACCTATCATGACAGAATCACCCCTACAGATGATCTCACCCACACCGTTTTCATCTTGATCCACAATCTCCACCTCTGTACCCGGCATGGGAAATCCTACTGAGGCAGCCTTGTGGTATCGATCTTTGTTTACTGCGATAATTGGAGCATTTTCCGTCATTCCGTATCCTTGAATCATGGTAACACCCATGGCATTAAAATCCTCAACGACCGTAGGATCAATGGCAGCCGCACCGGAAATAAAGAGCTGCATGTTGCCTCCCATGGCCTGATGTACTGCCTTAAACAGTTTTTTCATGGATCTAATGTTAAACTTTTCTAGCTTTTTTGCCAACTGCACGGCTGCCCTCATCTTTTCGGCTTTTCCTCCCGCCTCAGCTTTTTTCCATACCTTTTTATGCATGGATTCAAAAATGAGAGGTACCCCGAGCATTAGAGTAGCTTTTGATTCTGCCATATTTTTTACAATATATTTTAGTCCTTCACAGATTGCAACTGTGCATCCTTGAAAGATGCTAGTAAATATATGGCAAGTTAATTCATAGGTGTGGTGCATTGGCAAAACGGATAGTCCGATTTGGTTTTTCGATACATCCACATATTTTGACATGTTATATACGTTAGAAGCAATATTTTTATGAGATAGCATGACACCCTTGGCCATTCCTGTGGTGCCTGAAGTAAAGAGAATGGAGCAAAGAGCCTCGTTGTCTATAGGAGCTTCTATAAAATATTGCTTTTCTTCTCTGACAAGCTGCTTTCCGGTTCTAATCAATTCCTTCATGGAGTAAAAACCCATATCCTCATCATGGTTTAATTTGTCCATGCTTATCAAATACTCTATGGATTCCACACTTTTTACCGACTCTAAGACGGAAGTTTCCAGCTTACTGGAGTAAACTATGGCCGTAGCCTCTGATCTGGTCAACAAATTGGAAATTTCGTTGGAGGGAAGCTCTCTATCCAAGGGAACCACAACACCGGTACCACAAACTGTTGCCAAATAGGCTACCACCCATTCATAGCGATTCTCACCAATGACGGCTATTTTTTTCCCTGACAAGCCTAGGTCTATCAGAGCTGTTCCAAGTCCGTCTACGTCTTCTCTCAACTGATCATAGCTTATGGGACGATATTCTCCTCCCAGCCGATCCTTCACTAAAAATGCGGCTTTTTCCTTGTAAAGCTCTACGCTGGTATACAGCATTTCTTTTAAATTTGTTATGGGACGATGAACATAAATGGAATCTTTAAATTTGGCACTATTCATTTTTTTATCCTCGTTTCCATGGTTAAAATCAAAGACTTTAAAAAATATATTAAGCAAGAGTAAAAAGACATAAAAAGATACCTGGCTCATGTTAATTACATCTGACTTTTTATCTTGCTATCATATCCTTTATGAGTATAAATCTGTAGATAGATATCTCTCCCCCGTATCCGGAAGCAATATCACAATGTTTTTCCCGGTATTTTCCTCACGTTTTGCAAGTTGAGTAGCTGCATAAACAGCTGCTCCCGCTGAAATACCTACTAAGAGCCCTTCCGTTGCCGCCAGTATTCTGGATGTTTCAAAGGCATTTTCAGCTTTAACCTTAATAATTTCATCGATAATATTTACATTTAAAACTGCCGGTACAAATCCTGCTCCGATTCCTTGAAGCTTATGAGGGCCCGCTTCCCCTCCTGATAAAACAGGAGAATCGAAAGGCTCTACAGCGACAATTTTTACAAAATTGCTATGGCTTTTTAGTCCCTCTCCCACACCTGTAACAGTGCCTCCCGTACCTACTCCTGCCACAAAGATATCCACTTGACCATCTGTGTCATGCCAGATTTCTTCTGCGGTAGTTTCTACATGGATTCGTGGATTTGCAGGGTTAATAAACTGACCGGGAATAAAGGAGTGAGGTGTTTCTGCTGCCAACCTCTCCGCCTCTCGAATGGCTCCTGACATTCCTGCCTTGCCCGGTGTAAGCACAATTTCCGCTCCTAAAGCTGCTAACAGATTTCTGCGCTCTATACTCATGGTTTCAGGCATGGTCAATACAATCCTATAGCCCTTTACTTGGGAAACAAAAGCTAAGCCAATACCGGTATTGCCGCTGGTAGGTTCGATGATTACACTGCCAGGCTTTAGAACCCCGCTGGCTTCGGCATCTTCAATCATGGCTAATGCCGCACGATCTTTTACGCTTCCCAAAGGATTAAAATATTCTAGCTTAGCAATAAGAGATGCCTCTGTGGCACCGACTTCCTTGCCGTATTTATTGAGATACACCATGGGTGTGTTTCCGATTAATTTCGTTAAGTCTTTTGCAATCTTCATTTAAAAATCCCCCTTTTCACATAAATTACTATTATTTTATCATATTAAAGGAACATCCGTCAAAGGTTAAGTCAAAAACGCATATTCCTTTATAAAGACAGAATGTACAGGCTGTGGTGGTTTGTGTTTTAAAGGGATATATGGGAATTTGCCCGGAATTTAAGTTGGTACAAATTTCTTTTACTTTTTCTTCCACCGCTTCCTCCAGTTGTTGAAATTCCTCTTCAGTAAGAATCCTCTCCTCTGCTGTACCGGCATATCTTCCTTCCTTGGTTTTCCTTACCTGAAGAATTTGAGAGTACCCAGAAAATTCTCCTGCTATGCTGCTTATAATGTTCTCATCATCCAATACAACTCCATCCAGTTTGTAGGTTTTTTCTCTTTCCTCTTGTACTTTAAGGGAATATTCTCCTTGACCTATGTCAGTGGCATTAATTTGAGTTTCCCCTATTTCGAAGTAAAATACACCCGCCGGTTTCATTTTCGTAGCTTTTAGATATAATAAAAGCTGCAGCTTTATCCCTGCCTTAGCCTCTTTTATAGAAAATTTTTCTTTTCCCGACTTATAGTCTATAATCTTTGCGTAGCTTCCCGGAAGCAGATCTACTCTATCGATTTTACCCTCTAAGGTAACCTGCTTATTATCCATACTCAAAGTAATGGGAGGAAAAACACTGTCTTTGCCTTTACCGAATTTCGCTTCAAAAAAAATTTTTTCAATATTTCCGGCTCGGACTTGATTTACCAAAATCCATAAGGCTTCTCCGCAGACCTCACCCATACGGTTCATTCTGTATTTTTCTTCAC
>CAYWVS010000033.1:0-33791 GCA_964461765.1 uncultured Anaerovorax sp. | reverse complement strand
CTTGTGAGATACCCTTTTTTTTACGTAGTTCTTGTATTCTGTCTCCCATGTTCATTGTGAGCCTCCTATACCGTTAAAAATGAATGTTTGCTTAACATTATTTAACAGAAGTACTGATGCTTTTGCTACCAACCATGAGTTTCTTATTGTCAACTGTTAGTTGCTACCGCCTATATTCAATGATTGTATGTCTTAAAATTTAATATACATAAGCCGTGTTACTTACATTACTCCATAGTATTTCATAACCAAAGCTTTCATATACGGCTCGAAGGGGAATATAGGTTCTTTCTTCAATCAAAGTAGCCACCGTATCCATAGGCGTCTCTTTGCCGTTAATCTGAATAGTTTGTTCACCCATTCTCAGGACAATCTCAACGTCTCCCTGTTTTGCCTCAACAGTTTGGGTTTTGATATCATAACTTACCTCTGCCCCAATGGCTTCCAAGGCTTTTCTTACAGGCAGCAAGATTCTGTTTTGTGCATCGATAAAAGGAACTCCAAAACCATCCTCTTTATTAAAATACACCTGTCGGTTATCTACTATCAAACTAATATGCTCTTTTTTCTCCGACTTTGTCAAGTCCTTCATATGGCCTACAGTTTCAGCAATCATGGAAACTACGCTGTATTCTCCTTCGCTATCCTCATTCACATCAAAAAGCATAACCCCTCCTGCCTTAAGCATGGCAATTTTGGTCTTTTCCCTCAAGGTATTTAAACCGTTATAGTAAGACTTTAAAGGTGTGGTATCAGCGAAATCCTTATAAGCATTTTCAGGGTTTAGCTTCACCAAATCCCTGTATTGTATCCAGCTAGGTCTGGCGTATAGAGGCATTCCAAGCACAATTTTTTCAGGGGGGATATTTTTATTTAACCAATAATTGATAGAGGTACTGGCAAACCACAAGGGGCTATGCTCCTGGTTGTTCATATCGTACGCCATAACGGACATAAAGTCAAAAGCATCTAAAGACTTTTTAGTATAAAGCTTTGAAATTTCAGGTCCCGCCGTGGTGGACCACGCACCGTTTAATGCTGCACTCAATTCTTTTCCATGAGGTTTTAAGGCCGCTTTCAACTCAACTACCAGATTTTCATAGTCGCCTATAGAATTTGCGTTGGGGTGCTCCCAGTCCAATTCCACACCATCCAAATCATTTTCCAATGCAAAATTAGTCACATTTTTTACAAGCTTCTGACGAAGCTCTTTTGATTTACCAATCTTTTCAAAGGTGGTTACCAAGGGGATCTGCTTATATGACCATCCCCCCAAAGCGATAAATACCTTACAGTTTTCCGCTCTTGCCTGCTCTACCACTTGCTTCAACTGCTCCGGTTTTTCTAAGGGTACCAAACTTCCATCGTCTTTGGGAATTAGAAACGCATACATCACATGGGTGAGTTTGTCTGTTTGAAGCTTTTCCACCGGTTCATTGAATAAATCCCCCGAATAGTAGCCGATTACTTTAAAGGTGTTTGTCTGGTTAGTCCCTTTCTCTACGGTATTTCTCGCCTCCGCTCCATAGGTCATATACCCCCAAGTGCTAGCAGCCATTACCAGCAAACATACGGTCACAGTCTTAAAGATTTTCATGGCATTGCCTCCCGTTCCTTTTTTGATTGAAGTAATTTATTTAGTTTGATTGGAATAAATAAAGTTGTAACAATTGTATCATAAGATTGGTGCTTTTGGGTTTCATTTAGATTACAGAATTCTGGAAGGTGTACAAGTATGTAAGTGAGAAGACCGTTCAATACCAGCCCTTACTTAATGCCTAAATTTTTTTTTTACAAGAAAAAAATACGATGAAGTATCCTAAGATAAGTTGGGTTAAAACTAATTGTTATATGGATGGATCCTAAACGAGAAGATCGCCTAAATTATCACATTTAGACGATCTATACAGTTATTTCTTATATTTTTCCATGATTTCTTTATTTAATTCAATGGGAGGCAAATGATCTTTTGGCAGCAGGCACTGATATTTTTCTCCTGCTAACCTTTCTTTAAATTCTACCTGAGCTTTTTCAATCAGCTGGGGATTACAAATTAAGTCTATGGCCGTATTGCCTATTATTTTTGCAGCAACGTCCATGCTTTTTTGTCCCATACTGCCTCCCGAGCAGCTCACAATGCCCCAATGATGCCAACCACAATTTTCAGGAGCCATGGCAACCCATGCAGACGCATAAGGAGCATTCCAACTGTATTCTGAAGTATCACAAACTACTGTATAACCTCCAGAAAAAGGCATAATTTCTGTTGCAAGACCAGTTTGCGCCACATCAAGGTGTCTTTGTATTTCTTTGGCGGTCTCCTGCTCTTCAGCAGTAAACAGAGGAGGTCCTATCTCTAGGAAATTCTTATGTAATGCTTCTGCCAAGGTTTGATTTGGTATTTTATGATTGGTTGCGGTTATAATTTCTACCTCTACTTCCGTTTCAGTAGACATAGCTGCACCTTTTGCACAGTTAGTAATTCTCCTTAAAGCATCCTGCGCATCTTTCGTAGTAATAAAGCGTCCAATATACCATGCTGTAGTTTTATCCGGTACTACACTTGGAAATTCTGGTCCCGTATTGGTAAAAGTATAATTTATTGTGTTTGCTGCATCTGGCGGAGCCCCGGGATAAATGTGTTCCCGCATCATTTCGACTGCATGAGCCTGCAACATAGCAGCATCTAAGGCACTTCTGCCGTGCCAAGGGGAATTTCCATGACAGGTTCTGCCACTATAATGATACTTTACGCTGAAATAAGAGCAGCAGCTGTCATAGTCTGCTCTGTTGTAACTCCAAGGGTGCCAATCTAAAAATGCGTCGATTCCTTCCAAAAGACCTGCCTTTCCTAAAAAAGGCTTTCCAAGACATAGTTCTTCAGCCGCAGCACCAAATACTTTTATACTACCAGAAAGTTTAAACTCCACTATAGCTTTTTTTAGTGCAATAGCAGCTTTTACCATTGCAGCCCCTAAAAGATTATGACCACACCCATGCCCTGGAGCTCCTGGGTTAATCGGTTCTTTGTAATCGCAATTCTTTTTTTGAGAGAGTCCCGGTAGGGCATCAAACTCTGCATTAATCCCGATCACCGGACCCCCATTTCCATAACTGGCAACAAAGGCCGTAGGCATTCCACCTGCACACTCATCTATATGAAATCCATTTTTTCTAAGCAAATCCTTTAGAACTTTGCTGGATTCATATTCTTGCATGGAAAGTTCAGAGTGTTTCCAAATTTTTTCTGCCGCTTCATAAAACTCTTTCAGATTTTCATCAGACCATTTTACTATAAAATCTTTTACTGTCCTTACGTCCATATACAATCTTCCTTTCATACAGTTTACTGATCTAAAAGAGCAATCATACAGTGAAATTTTGCACCGGTCAACAATCCTTCTTCATCCATATCAAAATACGGATTATGCAAGCTAACTGTAATCCCCTTCTTTGCATTTCCTGTTCCCAACCACATGAATGTAATTGGCCAGTACCTTCCGAAATATGAAAAATCCTCAGCAGTCATTTTTGATTCTTCAATTATAATAACGTTTTCATCACCAACCAACTCTCTAGCTATTTTTTCATTACTTCTCATTGAAACCGTGTCCGTACATACAGGCGGAACTCCTTCTTCAATCGTCAGCTCACATGTGGCTCCCCAAGCACTGCAGGTTTCTTTTATCAGCTTTGTAATACCTTCCTTAAATTCCTTTCTGTCTTTTTCTGAATGGCACCTGAGTGTGCCTTTTAGCATGGCTTCTTCATTAATAATTGACCGCCATTTTCCAGAATGGAATTCCCCAAAGGACAGTGTCAAAGGGGTGCTTGGGTTTACTCTTCTTGCAACGTAACTTTCCAGCTCATGAATCACTTTACATCCAATTGAAATAGCATCCACCGTCTTATGCGGTAATCCCGCATGTCCACCCTTGCCTTTCACCAACAAATCGATATTATCTGTTGAGGCCATCGCACTTCCGTATTTTAGTCCTATTTGTCCCACTTCAAATTCATTAGTCACATGCAATGCACAAACTTTTTTGATTTTTGAACCAATATCCATTTTATGTAGTTCTTCAGACAGTGGTTTCGCGCCAGAATAAGGACCCTCTTCTGAAGGTTGAAAAATAATCAACACATCACTATTTAATTTATCCCTGTTTTCGTTCAGAACCTTTGCTGCAGTGAGCAGCATAGCCATATGTCCGTCATGACCACAAGCATGCATTTTTCCTTCAATCTTAGACCTGTATGGAGAATCAAGCTGCTCAACAATCGCTAATCCGTCCATATCCGCTCTCAGAGCAATAACATTCTCATGATCTTTTCCATGAATTAGTCCTAAAACGCCCCACTCTGTATCAAGGATCTGAATGTTTTCTCCTTCAAGAAAGGTTCTTATATATTTTTCAGTATGAGCTGAGTCAAATCCAACCTCAGGATATTGATGTAGGTAGCGTCTATGCGCCACCGTTTCGTCCTGCAATTCCTCTATTCTTTCTAAAACTTTTTTCACATTTGCCACCTCTCTTTTGCCCTATGCCTTTACATTGGGCCAAGGTCAATATAAATAGCTATTTGGATGATTATGATTTGAATAATGAAAATAATACCGAAATATGGGAATAACCATTTATAATATTTGCTTAACGGAACTTTAGCCATTGAGCAAAATACTGGCATCAGGAATGTGGGCCAAATCAAATTTGAAAATCCGTCTCCCAATTGAAAACAGGTTACCGCAATCTGTCTGTTCAGTCCAATCAAATCTGCAATTGGAGTCATAAGAGGCATAGAAATAGCAGCTTGCCCTGATCCCGATGGAATAACAAAGTTTAATAATGTCTGGAAAATTAGCATTCCAATTGCACTGAGCCATAAGGGTAATTCATCAATCACACTTACACATCCGTAAACAATGGTATCGATAATATTTCCATTTTGCAAAATTATCAGTGTGCCTCGTGCCAATCCCACTACAAGACCCGCGCCGATAGCACCCGCACAACCTTTTTCCAATATTTTTGCCACTTGGCTTGGTTTTAGCTTCGCTATGAAACCCAATGCCACGCTGAGTGCCATAAAGATAGCTGCAACTTCATTTATATACCATCCCAATTTGATAAGTCCATATGCCATTACAACAATTGCTACAATCAAAGCCACAATGCATAATTTTCTTCCATTTGTAAAAGGAGTGTTTAATAATTCTTCATCCACTTCCAAGTCAGAATAATCGATGCCATATACGAGACTCTTAGTAGGATCTTTTTTTATTTTTCTGGCATAGAGCATTACGTATATAATCGTAACAGTAGTAAATACAACTAACATAAAAATTCTCCATCCCATTGCAGAAAATAAGGGAAGACCTGCAATGGTCTGTGCAACACCTACATTAAAAGGGTTTGTAACTCCCGAAGCAAAACCACAAGTTAATGGAAATGCACTTACTCCAATGCCCACCAGAGGATCATATCCCAATGCAATTGCGAACATCGCAAAAAGTGGAATAAATGCAATGAGTTCTTCCCAGCTAAAGGTTCCTGTGGATGCCCATACTGCAATGAGAATCATGATGCCAATCATAATGATATTGGATAGTTTCGGATTATTCTGGACTTTTCTTACCATCATGGCAAGGACAGCGTTAATTGCACCGGTTTCCTGTAACAGATACAGGCTTGAAAAAGCACAAAGAATGAGAAATATAATACCAGCTGCAGAAATTAATCCTTCTTCGATACATACAAATAGTTTAAAGGGATTAATGGGTGTATTTTCTATAAATACAAAGGAATTAGGGTCAACAAGCTGCTTTCCAGTTGCCTCGTCCAAGATTCTTTCATACTGACCTCCCGGAACAATCCAAGTTAAAATCATAGCTAATACTGCAATACAAAAAAGAATTACAAAAATATGCGGAAATTTTTTAGGTTCATTCTCACAGGTTATGTTGTTGTTTGTTTTTTTTAATAAATTCATAATTGCTCCTTTCAACTAACACATCTTATTCTGAAATCAATTAATTTTCAACTCCTCTTTTCGTATTTTTCTTTTGTATATATTAATTACGAGACGTAGATACCCATACGAATTTCCCTCCTTTCCTTTCTATGGGTTTTAAATCTCTACAGTATTCTTCCAATTTTTTTCGCCTCTTCCAGTAATTCTTTTCTAAAGTCAGGATGAGCAATTGCGACCAGTTCGTGCAATCTTTCCCGAAGGCATTTCCCTCTCAGATTCGCAATTCCATATTCTGTCACTATATATTGCACATCACCCCTTGGTGTAGTTACAGCAGCCCCTGGGCCAAAATCGTTTACAATCCGCGAAACCTTTCCACCCATAGCTGTCGACGGCAGCGCAATTATGGATTTTCCTCCTTTTGATCTGCTTGCACCTCTCACAAAATCAAGCTGACCTCCAATCCCTGTAAAGTGTTTAGTTCCCATGGTTTCTGCATTAACTTGCCCCGTCAAATCCACCTGTAATGCAGAATTTATGGATACAAAATTGTCGTGCTGTCCAATAATATAAGGATCATTTACATAATCCACAGCATGCATCTCTACATCTGGATTACCATCCACAAAATCATAAAGCCGTTTAGTGCCCATTAAAAAAGTTGCGATAAATTTGCCAGTATTAATGGTTTTTTTGCGATTGGTAATCACTCCAGCTTCCACTAAATCAACAACCCCGTCGGAAAACATTTCCGAGTGAATTCCTAAGTCTTTTTTGTCCTTTAGGAATGAAAGAACCGTATCTGGAACACCACCGATTCCCAACTGTAACGTGGCACCATCTGGAATTAAGCTGGCAACATGTTTTGCAATTTCCTTCTCAACCTCACTGACCTTAGGCAGAGTCAATTCTAATATGGGTTCATCCTTTTCAACAATATGCGTTATTTCATTTAGGTGAATTTTTTCACCACCTGTCCAAGGGAGTAAACCATTAACCTGACCTATTACAATATCTGCGTTTTTTGCTGCTGCTTTAGCATAGTCCACCGTTAAACCGAAACTGCAATAGCCCTCTTCATTTGGTGGTGTTATTTGCAAAAGCAACACATTTGCCGAAATGATTTTATCCTCAAACAATCTAGGGACATGAGAGTACAAACACGGTGTAAAATCCGCTCTGCCTTCATTGACAGCCTTGCGTGTTGCTGTTGAAACAAATAATCCATTATGCCAAAAGCTATCTGCCATATCCGGATATGTATACTTTGCCTCCCCTAGGGAAGTCATGTGAACAATCTGTACATTGCGCAGTTCTGCCGCCCGATCAACCAATGCATTAACCAGTGTGGTAGGTTCACTGGCTGCGGCGTGAAACACAACTACATCACCAGATTTTACGGATTTTAAAGCCTCTTTTGCCGAAACAATTTTATTACGATATAGTTGATTCATATTTTCATTTGACAATTTTAATCACCTCTCTTTTAAAATCATATTAAATGTTTACCATTTTTCTCTTATGTGTTTCCACATAGCATCTCGCCTAGCTTCTATGATTTTTATATTTTCTTTATTTAAGTGTTTAAATCGTCCTTGTTTTTTCAAATAATCTTCAACTGAATCGAATTTCTTTGGATCTTTATTTAAGATAAATTCCCCATTTTCATACTCTGCCAAATACCACAGTCCACAATTGACCGCTTCTTTAGAAATAGACGCTGTCAATTCTGTTGGAACAGACCAACCTGTTGGGCAAGGTGCCATCACGTGTATGTAGGATGTTCCTAAATTCTCTTTCGCCTTGAGGATTTTATTCATGAAGTCCTGCGGATAGCCGATACTTGCGGTTGCTGCATAACTGATATTATGAGCGGCTACGATTTCAAACATATTTTTTTTATGTGTATGTGCCCCCCCATATCCTTCGTCAACAACCGGTGAAGTTGTAGTTTTAGCACCATAAGGGGTTAGACCGCTTTCCTGTACTCCTGTATTCATATATGCTTCATTATCATAACATATATAAATGATCCTGTCATTTCTATCAATTGCCCCAGATAAAGCTTGAATTCCTATATCAGCAGTACCTCCGTCGCCTGCAAATCCCACTACAGAATAATCTTCCAAGCCCTGCGCTTTGGCCGCTGCCTCAATTCCGGAAAGAATTGCTGCAGTACCTGGGAACGCTGCGGCTAAAGCATTCACTGTAAAATTCATCGTCGGATAATAAAAAGCTACTGCACTCATGCAATTTGCGGGAACAACAGCAAATACTCTTGAACCTAATACCTTCAGAACTAGCCGAACGGCAATGCTACCTCCACAACCAGCACAAGCTTTGTGACCGTAAAAAAATTCTTCTTCTGGCAATGATTTTACATCAACAGTTACCTTATTTTTCATTTCTTTCACCAACCTCTTCTAAATTTACATTAATAAATCTTACCCTATCCTGCTCATCGTTTTCATCAAAATGAAGCAAATCCAAAAACATACTTTCTATATCTTCTTTAGAAATATCTCGCCCGCCAAGGCCAGCAATGAAATTTAGAGTTGGAACCGATTTTGCCCTGCTCAATGCCGAGTTAATGTTCGTATATACAGTGCCTTCATAACCGTAAGAAATGTTTTTGTCTAAAACCCCAATGGTTTTTACCCTTTGTCCTAATGAGATAATGTCATCGAGTGGAAATGGCCGTAAATACCGCAGCTTTAATAATCCGACTTTATGCCCTTCATTGCGCATTTTATCCACCACAGTACGTGCAGTGCTTGTAATACTTCCCACTGTAACAAGTACCACCTCTGCATCATCACAGAAATAGTGCTCTACTAGTCCACCATAGGTACGCCCAAAAGCTTCTCCAAATTCTAGATCAACTTTTAGCGCGATTTCCGCAGATTTTTGTAAATCATAATGTTGCTTATATCGAAACTCTGTATGGTAGTCAGGTCCTACTCCAATACAAACACTCATGGGGTTCTCTATAGACATTTTGTGATCAGTAACATATGGTGGAAGGAACTTGTCAACCTTTGCTTGTTCTGGTATTTTCACTAGTTCATAGGTGTGCGTTAGGATAAAGCCATCCACATTAATCATTACGGGCGTTAAAACCGTCGGGTCTTCAGCAATCTTATAAGCTTGGATTACCATATCCAAGGCCTCTTGCGCATCCTCAACGTGTATTTGGATCCAACCAGAATTTAAAAAGAGCATTGAATCGTTATGGTCGTTATATATGCTCCAGGGTACAGCAACTGCCCTATTAGCATTCATCATAACGATGGGAAATCTGCTTCCACTGACATACGGTAACCCTTCCGCCATATAAAGTAGTCCTTGGGAAGATGTTGCAGTAAAGGTTCTCGATCCAATGGAGCTTGCGCCTAAAGCTGCCATAATGGCACTATGTTCAGATTCAACATGGATATATTGGCTGTTTAGTGAGCCATCTTCCACATATTCGGATAATCTCTCAACCACAATTGTTTGTGGTGTTATAGGATACGCAGCAATTACATCCGGTCTAACCAGTTTTACCCCAATGGCAATTGCATCATCACCACTGACGAAATCTTTATAATCATTCATGTTTTTATTCCTCCTCTAAAACCATTGTTATTGCTTTTGGTTTACATTCTTGTGCACAAATTCCACAACCTTTACAAAAATCGTAATCAATGGCAAGGGAATCACCATCTTTATACACTGTGCCTTCTGGACATAGTAAATAACACACCATGCATTTCACACATTTATCTTTGTTAAGAATGGGCTTTATCGTTCTAAATCCTGCATTTTTATCTAACAATATGCCTGGTTTTACACTGGGACAAGGGATATCCCTTAAGGTTTTAGGCCCTTCAAATTTTGTCAACTTAGCTCTATCCAATTTGTTCTTCTCCTTTCACAGCTTTATAAGCTTCCCACAAAAGAAATTGGTTCTTTTCGTATAAAGATGGTGCAAAATGTTCTTTTACAGCTTTTTCTGCAACTTTTAAATCAAATAATCCTGATGCGCTAGCAAATGCACCCAACATAGCAATATTTGTTATTGGTCTCCCTAAGGTCTCCAAAGCCATTTTAGTAGCATCTAAAGTAAACAACTTTTGCTTTATAAATTCATATCTTTCTGGTTTTGAGGTGTTTAAAATAACGACTCCATCATTTCTTAAAACATTACAAGTTTCATCGGTTATTAATGTTTCGTCTAAAATTACTAAATAATTGCATTTACTTGGCTGACTTCTATCTTCAATTTTTTTATTGTCTATTCTCGTAAAACTCCATACCGGTGCACCTCGACGTTCCGGTCCAAAGGATGGATAAGCTAATGCATAATGCTCTCCATATACAGAAACAATTCTCCCCAATAAACGGGCTGCAGTAAATGAACCTTGCCCGCCTCTTCCATACCATCGAATATCAATCACAGAAATTCCTCCTTATTGATTACATGTAAAATCTATTTAATTCATTTTAAAATAAATGAATTGATTATACTTGTCATAAATTACATATGTTTCATTTTTAGCTTTTATTGCTATTTGTAAATTTTAAGTAATTTTCCATTCTGTCTAAGGCTTCTTTTAATACCGCCATTTCGGAAGCATATGAGATCCTGATATACCCTTCTCCATATTCTGAAAAGGCTGTTCCAGGTACCACGGCGACTCTTGCTTTCTCCAATAAATCCAATACAAAATCATATGAAGTCATGTTTAATTTAAGATTTTTTATCGATGGAAAAATATAAAATGCGCCCATTGGTTTTTTTGAATCTAAACCTAATTCATTTAGTCTTTCATAAACATAGTCACGCCTTCGTTCGTATTCTCTTTTCATTTCATCAGGGTCATTTAAACCCACAGTGAGTGCTTGGATTGCGGCATATTGACTTATGGTACAAGCACACGTATTGCTACTTTGATGAATCTTTAACATTTCAGAGGCCAAATATGTTGGTGCAAAAACAAACCCGATTCTAAACCCCGTCATAGAGTGGGACTTTGAAACGCCATTGATCACTATACTTTTTTCCTTCACCTGTTCAAATGAAGCAATTGATTCATGTTTTAGCTCATATGTAAACTCACTATACACTTCATCTGAAATAATAAATATATCCTTGTGTTCTAAAAGTTTTACAATTTTTTCCAACTCTTCCCTTTGCAAGATACATCCGGTAGGGTTAGACGGATATGATAAAAGGATACATTTTGTTTTTGATGTGATTTTTGATTCGATTAACTCTGCGCTAAGAACAAAATCATTCATAGTTGTATCCGCATAGACTAATTCAGCACCACAAAAATTGATTGGATTTACATATCCAGGATACACGGGAGCTGGGAGGATGACCTCATCCCCTTTCTTCAAGATTGCTCGAAAAACAATATCTATCGCTTCTGTTGCACCATTTGTTACAATTATTTCTTCTTCTGCATCGTAAGAAAGATTAAATTTTTTTAACATATAGTTCCTTGCCGCAACCCTTAACTCCCTCAGGCCTTGACTCTGAGTATATGCGGTATGGTTATCATCAATTGCCTTTCTGCTAGCCGATTTAATATGCTCTGGTGTTAAAATATCGGGCTGCCCTACTGTTAAATTAATTACATTAGAATACTGTATAGCCCTGTTGGATATATCTCTTATCATTGAAAATTTAGCACTTTTAACTTCTTGATTGATTAAGTGTTTAATATTCTACACCTCCTTATAGTAGTAAATTCAAACTCTAATAATCTAATATTTTTAAGATTATATTAAGTATAATAAAATAGTTTTATCTTCATCAAGGTGAATTTTTAGTCTAAAAGTATAAATTATATCTTGATTTTTTGTATTTTTATCTACACGAAAATCATTATTAATTTTGAAATCATTTAATATATTCAATGAATTTGCAATCAATTTTACAAATCAAATATTTTTAATATTGCAACAATCCTTATAAAATGTTAGAATATTCACAATAAATATCCCACCGTACATAGAAAGGCATGAATAATTGTACAATTGTACATAGCAAGGAGGTTATATGTACTCTACAGTCTCAGAGATTTATCACATGTTTCAATCGGAAGGTTTAACATTGTTAACCAGTAACAGCACATTATCCAATCCTGTTACAAGGTGTGCAATTTTAGACTATGAATATGAAGAATCACTAATGGAAAAATATGTGTACGTTCAGTTCCAAAAAAATCAATTAATCCTAACCAGTTTCCTTTATGCCAAAGAGAATGAATTTTTGATTTCAAAAGCAATTAAATGTTTAAAACAAAGAGGATGTAGTGGTCTTATTGTTCGAAATGTCTTTCATATTGCCATACGTGAAAACATTATTCGTTATGCCGACTCTATGAATTTTCCTATTTTTGTTTTGAAAAACCCAAATATCTTTTTTGAAGATATTATTATTGCAGTACATGAAATGAACAAAGATTATAATTCAATACATGCTTTTGAAAATAAAATCAATAATTTGTTGGCGCATCCTGAAGATACAAAGTTACAACTTACAACAATGACAAATATAAACCCATCTTATAATTCTGATCTTATTACCGTTTATTTTAAAGGGAAAAAAGAATTTACTGAAAAAATTTATTTTGGAATTATTAAAAGATTTAAAGAAAGTAATATTTTAAAAAATTCTGATTCAATATTTTATTATAATAATGGATTTATGATAATCTGTACAAGGCAAATATTCCAAAGTAAATCAATTGATTCGTTGATTTCATTGTTTTTAGAGGTTTTATCCGAGGATTGTTCGAATTTTTATATCGGTGTTAGTTCCATTTATCATTCCATCAATGATTTAAGAAACAGTATTTTGGAAAGCTTGTACAGTAGCTCCTTTCATTCGGAAATCCATAAGGATTATGTCATGTACAAAGATTTAGGGATTTATCAAGTGATTATCCCCTATGCTAAAGACAAAGTTATGAAAAATTTTCTATATCAATATCTATATCCCTTAAGAGATCATGATGCAGAATACCAAACAAATCTATTTGAAACCATCTTAGAGTATGTGCGAAATCATGGTAATGTCTTAGAAACCGCAAAGTTTTTCAATCAGCATAAGAATTCTGTAAGATATCGGCTAAATAAAATAAGCCAAGTGCTCAATTGTAATATTTTTGATAAAGAAAACTACGAAAAAATATTAATAGCTGTCAAAATTCACAATTGTAGAAATCTAATGAACATAAAAAACAACTATTAATTAGATAAAGTCGTTTTAAATTTTCTTTTTTTAATTTATGATAAATATTTAACATTTAAATTAATTGTGATTATGAAAAAATATTTGACATTTTTAAAGCCTTAATGTACTATTTATTCTTGATTGTTAATTTATAAAATATATTTCTTAAGTAGGAAATATGATCAAACATGAGATTGACGGAATATCAAAGAACGTTTCTTTGGAAGCATGATCCCCTTGCGGTCGCCATCTGGAAATAGCAATCTTTGTTTCCGTCATTTCCATGTTTTTTTATGAGGAGAGCTTTATATGTGGTTTACATTTTCACTTATTACAATTTTCGCATGGGGGGGAAGTAATCTTTTTCAAAAGATGGGAACCAACCCTAGGGATAAAACCAGTCATTGGAAAATCGTCATTATGGTCGGTGTAATCATGGGGATACACGCAATAGGGTACATGATTACCAAAGATTATAGTTTTGATTTTTTTAATATTATCAAATACTTTCCCGTTTCTTTTTTATACATACTGTCCATGACCTTCAGCTATGTAGGTTTGCGATATATAGAGCTTTCTATCCTATCACCCGTCTGCAACTCTTCAGGTGCAGTAACTGCTTTATTATGCTTTTTTATTTTAGGACAACCTATTAACTCTCTGCAACTTTTGGGTATCATTTTGGTCTGTGCAGGAATCTTTCTGGTCTCCTTCTTTGAAAAACAGGAATCGGATCGGGAACTTGCGGCCTCCGGTAGCGTTATAGAAAATAAATACACCATAGGTTTTATGGCTCTCATTTTCCCTTTGCTATACTGTATTTTAGATGGTGTAGGCTCCTTTGCAGATGCTCTCTATTTGGAGTATTATATGACTGAGCAGGACGCCCTTTTATCCTATGAGTTTACCTTCTTGGCGGTGGCTATCCTTGCTTTTATCTACGTTAAAATCATCAAAAAAGGGACCTTCGTTTTCAATGAAGAAAAATGGAAAGGTATTGGAGGCTTATGTGAAACTGCCGGACAGTTCACCTATGTGTTTGCCATGGCTGACAATGCTGTTTTGGCTGCGCCTATGATCGCATCCTACTGTGTAATTTCCGTTCTCTTAGGTCGTTTCATCTTGAAAGAAAAGCTTTCCAGAAAACAATACATGGCAATATTTGTCGTAATGGTGGGTATCGCCATATTGGGAATTGAATAATTTTTTACCAGCATAAAAAGCTTTAGTCGAGTGTATTAAAGTAAAGCTTTAGTCTAGAATACCGAACATTAAAGTAGGTCTTTCGTCTAAATGACAAATAAAGCTTTAGTCGAAATTACCGAGAACATCAAATTAGGTCTTTCGTCTAAATGCCGAATTGATCTTTATTCGAGAACGAAGATCTTTTGTCTAAAATGCCGAATTAGATCTTTTATCGAGGACACCGAAATAGATCTTTAGTCGAGGACACCGAAATAGATCTTTAGTCGAGAACACCGAACTTGATTTTAACCCTTTCCAATATTTTTTCTAACCGAGGCCCGAAAAGAGCCATTAATACCCCGTTATTTACGCCGTGAATGACGTTGAATAGGATGCCTGCCCCAAGCCCTAAAAGAATCGCTTCTTTGTTTAATGGCTGAAGGTAGGCAACCACAAACCAAAGATCCATACAGACACCAAAGACAAAGCCGCTGATGATTCCGAAGAGTACCTTAACCAATTGACTTTGAATCTTCATTTTATGAAATAGTACCCCTGCCACGAGACCCATTAGCGCCCAGCCCAACATCTGCCAAGGCGTCCAGGGACCTTGCCCCATAAACATATTGGAAACAAGGGGAGAAATGGCGCCTATGAGCATGGCTACCTGAGGTCCAAAGATAATTGCCGAGATAATAATGATAAAGGATGTGGGCTGCATACTGGGAAATGCTGCAAAAATCACTCGCCCCACAACGGCCACGGCTGTAAGAGACGCAAGCAAAGTAATATCTCTCGCCGTAGTTTTTTTTGCCTCAAAGTTCAAAAAAAACAAAATAATACTTATAACTAAAATAATCCAAGTTAAAATCATATGTTTCCCTCACATAATTCAAGATTATTTGCTTTAGAAATTTCTAAATCCTCTAAAACGATAATATCTTTTTGATGATCACCGAAAATTCTCTTCATTGCCGTAGTATAAAAAAAGTTGCCGTTAAAAAATTCTTCTTTGTTTTGCCATTCTGTTATAGTTCCATCGAAAAGAATTGCGAACTTCTCTGCATGGCTTGCAGCGAATTCAATGTCGTGAGTTACCATTAAAATTGTTATCCCTTTATTTGCTAAATTCTTTAAAATTTTAGAGATAGACTCCTTTGCCAGGGGATCCAGTCCCTTTGTCACCTCATCCAATAGCAAAACCTTCTGCCCTTTTAGTAAGGCACAATACAGTGCTAACCGTTGAGTTTCACCTCCGCTTAAATCATAGGGATGTCTATGGTAAAGATGGGTAAAATCAAATCCATCCCCAAATAGGTGGCTCATATAACTTTCCATATGAGATGCTATGGCCATGTCCGTTGCCAGATTTAACTCTTCTAATACCGTATCACAAGTGAACAATAGCTTGGGATTTTGAGGAACATAGCCAATCTTTCCATAAAGTTGGTGCTTATATTTTTTATAATTTTTTCCTTCCAGCAGCAATGCCCCATCAATGGGTTCATGCAAACCGGCCAGCACTTGAACCAAGGTACTCTTCCCTGAGCCATTGGAACCCAGAACTGCTACAAAGTCCCCGCTATGTAGAGAGATATTTAAACCATTTAAGATTGCTTGCGATGCCTTTCCATATTGGAAGAAAAGATCTTTCCCTTCAATGACAATCTCTTTGTTCAAGGATGTGACTTCCATAGGAAAAAAAGAAATATCTAAATATGGTTGTTTCTTTTGAAATACCTCATGACCTTGTTCAGCACATAATTTATCTATCACATTTTTTGTATCCTTAACTGTAAGGGATACGTGACCTAACCTTCCGGCCACCTCAGTAGCTATAGGGAAAAACCCACGGAACTTTTTCAATTCAGCCTCTGTCAATGTATCATAATCCCTGTAAAGCTTTTCTGCAATTTCTACAGGAGCTCCATCCAATACAATGTGCCCATCCTTCATAAACAGCACTCGGTCTGCCAAATGCAAAATTTCCTCTGTGCAATGCTCTGCAACCACCACAGTAGTGCTAAAATCCCGATTAATTCTGGTAATCATTCCCAAAAACTCCCATCGAGCAATAGGATCCAACTGGGACAATGGTTCGTCCAATAGTAATAAGGTTGGTCTTTGAGCCAATAGAGCACACAAATTTACAAGTTGTTTCTGTCCTCCTGAAATGGCATTGGTGGAAGCTGACAACAATTCACTGATTCCAAAATATGCTACAATTTCACCTATACGCCTTTTCATCTCCCCATTGGAAAGCCCTAAATTTTCTAAGGAAAAGGCGATCTCCCCCCTGACAGTCTCCATAACGATTTGGCTATCCGGGTTTTGAAAGAGGTATGCGATTTCCTTTGCTGAGTCTTCCTCGGAAAGTTCATCCAAATCTCTACCCTGGAAATATATCTTACCTGTTCTCTGCCCTTGCATTTCAAGTTCTTTTTTAAATTGGCGTAGCAAAGTAGTTTTTCCGCAACCTGATCCACCGCATACCAAAAGAATTTTCCCTCTCTCCACTGCAAAGCTCACAGAGGTTAAAGCCGGCTTTTCCTCCTTCGGATATGTAAAGCTTAGATTTTCTGCTTTAAGAATTTCCATTTTAACGCAAACCTTCCTTCCTCCATAAATGGTATCGCCACAAGTAAAGCCGTACAAATATAACTTAGGAAAAACAAACTTTCTGAAACTCCAAAGGTGGGCGTTCCGATAATTCCTCCTGATCGGCTAATTTCCTCAAAATAAATCATTAAAATCAAGAGAGCCATAAGAAGGGTTAGAGGGATATAAAGTCTATCCATTCTTTTCATTGAGTGAAACCGGTAGTTTGTTCTTTTGCAAATGCCATATCCTCTAGCCTTCATGGAATCTGCAGTGGTTAAGGATTCCTCTAAGGAATACGTGATGAAGGTGGCTAAAATAGTGGCACCGTTCCCCAACCTTTTTCTCACACTTCCATGACCCAAATTGATTCCTTTTGTTTTTAGAATTAGAGACAATTCCCTTACTGTTCTAACAAATTTTCCGCAAAAGGCTATGGACATAGAGATCAGTAGAGATATTTTTGGTAACATGGGGGAAAACACATAGAGAAAATCCAAAGTACTGAAGTTGATACTTCCTCCTAGAAATAACAGCAAAAGATTAACGATAGACAAGGCCATGGTTACACCCCAAATCAGACTTTCAAAGGTAAAGGGCCTATCCAAAATATAAAATAGGATATGAACTCCTCTGGGATTGGTGATCATGTTGATGGCCACAACCAAGGCAAATAAACCACAAAACGAAGCAAATCTCTTGCCTGTAACAAGATTGGAGTAATTTTTCATGTAGCCCAAAAAACCTAGGGTGATGATTCCCAGAATCCCAGGATTCATAACGGTCATGATAATGATTGCCAAAAAGCTATAATAAATAAATTTGGTCAATGGATGTAATTTTGAAAAATAAGTCATCAAATTTCCTCCATAGAATATACATACTTCCAAATAACCTTATCCCCTTTTTGAAGCTTATAGGAGCCTGAACTTTTTTGAGGTTTAGAGCCATTGACGGAATAAATCCAACCACTTTCAGCACCATAATCAAACTCAAAGCATCCGTTTATTCCTTCCACATATCCCATGGACTTGCTGCCGGAGTAAACCACAGGGACGCCACTTTCTTTACCAAAATCAATCAGGCATTCCAACACCGTCTGCCCCTCTTTAAATGTTACAGATTGAGAAATGTTACTTAATCCTGCCTCCTTTGGGAAAGAAATGCTTAAACCGATTGTAGCAGGAGGTACCTGAGGAGATTCCTTCTCATCCCCAGGCTTCTTAGAAGAATTCTCAGTAGTACTTCCTTGACTTATGCTCTTACTGTCATCGGCAGAGCCGGAGCTTTTATCTGCCTTAAAAGCTTGTTCCGCAGGTGCTTGATTAGTTGTTTTTGCTTGATCTGAATTAATTTGATTAGTAGTTTTTGTCAGATCATTTTTTGATTGATCTGTTGATTTACTTTGATCATTCTTTACCGCTTCTTTGGTCGTTGATTGATTATTATTTGTTTGATTTGGTTTATCTGTACTACTTAAAACCGCGCTATTTGATGATTTCTTCGGTTCAGTGGAGTTTTCCAAAGAAAGCTCTTCTGCCCCATTTGTGGCTTCTAAAGTATCTTGGCTCTCATTATCCTCTACTTCTTCAACCACATTAGACCCTTGAAGGTCTTCTCCTTTAGTATCCTCTGAGCTGTGACTGCATCCTGTCATGATTAAGCCTAAAATAATTATAATTAAAAATAGTAAATGCAGGCAAGATGACCAAATAGCACTTTTATTTAAAATATTGTTCATAGATTCTCTCCATTATCACTGCGATCATTTCTCTGCTTACCTTTCCTTTGGGGTCAAAATTTCCGTCACTCCCCTGCATCAATTTACCGGAGTAAGCTATCATTACGGCTTCCTTTGCGTAGGGGGATACGGTATCCATATCCAGAGGTATGATTAACTCTGATTCCCCTACCGCCTTTTCCTTAGGAAGTCCCAGAGATCTGACCAAAATTACAGCAAGCTCTTCTCTGGAAATACTTCCCTCCGGATCCAATACCCCTTCTCCACGCCCTGAAAGGACTCCTGCTTTTACTGCACTCCTTATGGTTTCATAATACCAAGCATTATGTAAAACATCTTGAAATTCAATAGACTCTTCAGACCCGGAGGATGGCTCTAAGTATGGTGGTAGCTGTAATATTGATGCCATAATCTTGGATGCTTCTGCTCTGTTTAAATTTCTTTTAGGTAAAAAGTTTTGTCTTTCATCGCCGGTCATAATGCCTAATTGTTGACAATTGTTCACTGATGTCTTTGCCCAAGAAGCGATTTCACTTTCGTCCAAAAAAGGATTATACTTTATATGTTGCATATCATAGATACATACTCCTTGCTTTCCATCTCTGTTTAATAGCTTCTCATAAGCTAAAATAGCCAAACTGCCTTGCTCCGTTGCCATTGTATCCGTCTTTTCTCCTAAAGTATGACTGAAACCACCATCCTTATTTTGGAAGCTAAAAAGGTTGGAAAGCAAATCAAACTCCCCTTTTTCTCCCTTTACAAAGCGTGAATCCAAGGGATCTATACCCAAGGCACAAAGGGCAATAATTACTTGAGAAACGCTTTCACTGGTGGAAATTCCCTGAGATAAGAATCCACCGTCAGGTTTCTGAACAGAGGATAGATAAGCAATGGCTTTATCTGTCCCTTTCTTTACAGTCTCTTCCTTCTGATAAGGTGCCAAAGCAGTGAGAACCATGGCAGTAACGTCCGGATCGCTCTTTCCACCTTTTGCCAGAGGATATCCACCATCTGCATTCTGATAGCCTAAAATGATTTTCTTTAAATTTTCTCTGGAGTTCAAAGTATTTGCAGGTAGCTTTAATCCTGTGGCGTCATAGGCAATAAGAGCAAATCCCGGACCGTTTACTCCTTGCATCTCTATATTTTCATGGTTCACAAGGCTTTCCACCATGTTGTACCCGCCAATGTTGGAAGGCTGTAGCTTTACAGATCTGGCAGCCAAAACAATTCTCGCCCTGTCAGTAACCTTACGAAAGTTGCCTTTTCCATTTTTCACTTGTTGAATGATTGAGTCTTGAAGCCTTTCAAATTGTTGAGGCTTTTTCTCCTTATCTGCCAATGCTAAAACCATGATTTCAAAATCACTGAGAGTATAAGCACTTTTACCTTCTATATTCTTTAAGGCAGCCTCTTTAACTTCTGCTAATTTTTTAAGACTTTCCGGATTGGATAAAGCTCCTGCCGTGGCATTTTCAGGAGCCCAATTGCTTCCTGTAAGATCATCACCGAAATTTTTCGTATATCTCCATTCCACATAATCTCCGGCCTTTAGTGCTGTGGTATCCGCTCCCACTTTATAATAAGTACCGTTTACCGCATACATCCAACCGCTCCCCGGTCCCTCTGCAAATTCCATCCGTCCGTTGATTCCTGAAACATACCCACCCTTGTGAGAAACGTTGCCCACCTTCTCCAGAAGAATACCGAGAGGGGTCATCCCAGAAGTGTAAGGAATGGTAAATCTGCCAACTCCTTCCACGTAAAGAGTCACCTGTGCATTGGGAGGATTGTTCGGATCAGGGGAGTTATTCTCGCTATAACTTACATAGGTGGAAAGATGATTTGTCCAAACTGCCATATCATTGCCAACAGCAATTTTGACCTCTTCTACTCCATTCTTGATTTTATCCTTTGCAGCTTGCAGGGAATCCTCTTGGACAATTTCCGTTATTTCCTTTATTGTCCCATCAGACTTGAGTATTCCTGTGGATAAACCCTTGCCACCGGGGATTAATAAACGAATAGGTTGTGAAAAATATAAATCTCCGGAAGAAATTCCAACCTTAATAGCCACATTGATCAATTTATTTCCGGGGAAATTTTTGACGGAGGTAAAAGTAGGAAGTTCCATGCTTCCTGTGAACAATGACCCTTCATCAGTTTTATCGGTAAAAACTTTAGTATTTGATGAAAGATTCATCATGATATGTCCATTTTGAATTTCAATTTGAGGCAGAAGGCTTCCATTCAACTTCAGGCTGGGCCTCGTCATTCCCGGTAACACTGTAATATTCAGGGGCTGAGAAGGATTTACTTCTATAGCTGATTCTGTAGCATTGATGGGTTGCATCAAAGTACCATCCTCAGCAAATTTAATAGTGTAATCAGGGGAAAGACGTACTACCAAGGATGCTCCTTTAGGGTGGGTACCTCCCCAACCATCAGACTCTGTGCCTTGAGCAATTTTGGCAATCTGCAGCTTGCTTTCTTTACAATCAATATAATCAGCTTTACCTACTATAATTTTTCCCATAGCATCAGTGATATAACTTTTGCCAAATACAGTGACTATAGCTTCTGCAATGGGTGAATCATTTAACATGCCGAATTCATCATAAGCCTCACTCATAAAAGTGATTTCAATGGAGTCAGTATTTTGATTCATGATTAGTTTTGGGAAAAAAGTTCCAAAAACTCCGTAGAAAAATACAACGTCATCTCCGTTACTGAGGAGTTGTTGATCCATGGAAGTGGTGGCTTCTTTACCATTTACCATATACATCCAGCCGTCAAATCCTCCAAATTTTCCCGTTTGTTCTCCGGCTATACTTTTTAAATAAGAGCCTTGCAACTCATAATTAATTTTACTATCCTTTAACGCCTGCTCCAAGGCATCTCTCACAGAAAGTGTATGATCCCCTGCCTTAACAGTTAGATATGGGATATAAAGAAGGTTTTTCTCTGCACCTTCCACCCTAAAAGAAATACTCACCCTCGTTGCCGCATCGCCAGGGTCAACTTGTTCCGGTGTACCATCAGGTATTACTGTAAAAGGTACTATCTTATTCCCCAGATAGGACCAGATACATTTTGCAGAACTTAGCTCCACCAAGGCAATTAAACCTTGCTCTGTGGCTAAGTCATTGCCAAAGCTTCCATTTTGATTCATACATCCGATTACGTAATCTTGAACCGTATTACCATTTTTAATCCACTCTGCACCGTTTAAATCCTGACCTACTGCCTGCAATCCTGAAATAGCAGCGGCTGCAGAATTGATATTTTCTCCATAAAGGCCTGAAAATCCTCCGTCAGCTGACTGCTGAGCCTTTAAAAAATTCACAGCTTTTCCTATGGCTTCATCTACTTTGTCTTGCCCACTGTAAAAGGATAAGGCAATTAAAGCCATCCCTGTTAAATCCGTATCCCCTGCCCCGTTTAATCCATAACTTCCGTTGCTGTTACCTAAAGAAAGAAGGTAGTCGATGGATTTTTCCTCATTAAAATGTAGTGTTTCATTGGTTTTGCTTTCAACGGAAAGAACAATGCAATTCCAAATATGATAGGTATATATGGAAGATAAAGCTCCTGTTTGAACATTTTGGTTTACCGCAATATTTTGAGCTACCGCGGTGGCTTCCTGTATATCTCCCTTTAAATAATAATAAAAATATTTTTCATAATCTAAACTATTTGAAGAAATATTGCTCAATTTGTAGTCATCCAAGGATAAGCCGCAGGCTTTTATGGCTGCCATCTGCCAAAATCCGTCTAAGGTTGCTTTATCTTGGTTTCCCTTTTTTATAATGGTAAAATACCCTGTGGATTTATTGATGGCTTGCTGAAAAACCGTTTCATTGATCTTAAGCGGAGCCTGCACAGTCTGTAGGCTTAATGGAACTTGGTTTTCCAAATCTATTTCAGGTTCCAAATCAGCCTTATTTTCAATTCCCTGTGTGGATTGAACTTGAGTTGACGGGTCAACCTCAGTCCCAAAGGCAACATTTCCCCAAAGGGTTCCTGCAAAAGTATTAAGTAATAGAGCACATAAAATTGTAAACGTTGTGAGAAAATGAAGACAGCGATCTTTACGCCATCCCCTACCGCCATGATTTTTCATAAATAAAATCCTCCTTTTGTCGTTAATTTTGATACCTAAAATCTTGGGATTTAAAGTATAAGGTACTGTGGAGAATTTTTTTAAATCAAAAAAACTGTGACATTTCTGCCACAGTCCGTTTTTCTGTGAAATTTAAAAAAATGTAACCACCTTTACCAATTTCCCGTTGGTTATGGTTCCTTATTTTATGCAGGTCTTCTGGCTTACGTATTCACGCTCTTTCACCTTCCCAAGTTGCCTCAGTGGTTGTACTATACGTTTGTGTTTCCACTATTAATCAGTGTCATATACAGTACATGAATGGAGCTACACGCTTACAGCGGCGGGACCGCGCAGGATTCTAACCTACTTCCCTTATCATAAAATAATGATTCAATTGAGTTTATCCTATCACAAGAAAAGAGCCTCGTCAAATAAAATTTCTTAACTTTTACTACAAATTTAATGATACTGGATCCCAAGAAAGGAGCTATACTAATCCAATTGGTAAGATCCAGACATTGTCTTTTAATGGCAGCCGTTCTTTGGCAAGGCAGACCACCCCACCGGTACCGACTTTCATTCCGCTGATTCCATCCAGTAAACGGAAGGCGTCCACCATAGATTTTTTCGGATCACTGGTAGATTTAATTTCAATAGGGTAAAGCGTATCACCATCTGCAATGAGCAGGTCGATCTCGTTCTTGTCAGCATCACGGTAATAGTATAGAGGTGGCTTTACAATGCCGTCATTATAGTAGCTCTTGAGAACTTCCGAAAATACGAAACTCTCGAAAATATGCCCCCACATGGCACCGTTTACAAGCTGCTGAGGTGTATTCCAACCCAACAGCCAACAAGCCAGACCCGTGTCCAAAAAATACAGTTTTGGAGTCTTTATCAGTCGTTTATTGATATTGTTATAATATGGCTCCAATAAGTATACTAACCCACTAGATTCCAGTACGGACAGCCATGATTTGATGGTTTTTGAATCCTTTCCGCAAATTTCAGAGATTGTTTTGAGATTGAGCATTTCACCTGACAACGAAGCTGTAGCTTTAATAAACTTGATAAAAGCCGATTCGTCCCGAATATTAAGAACATCTTTAATGTCCTTCTCAATATATGTTTGTAGATAGGAGCTATAGAAATCGGCCCAATCATGCAGATCACTCTCCGACTCATGTAGCTCAGGAAAGGAACCCTTATGAATGAGAGAGATTATTTTCTCGTACTCACTAAAGGAAGGTTCTGTGGATTCTATATACCAAAGGGCGGGGATAAATGGAGCACGGAACTTACTTCCAGCGATTTCACGCATGGAAAGCCCCATTAGCTTGATCACCCCGGCTCGTCCTGCGAGGCTATCGGATACATTCTTCATCAGCTTTAGGCTCTGGGAGCCGGTAAGATAGAATTGTCCCTTTGCTTTGTCCTCGTCAACAATGTCTTTGATATAATCAAAAAGCTCTGCTGCCTTCTGGATCTCATCCACCACTACCGGGGGCTTGTAAGCTTCAAAAAAAATGGACGGATTTTCCCGGGCGCTTTCCCGCACCAACGGACGATTGAGTGCCACATAATTGATATGGTGATAAACTTCCTTGAGCATCGTGGATTTACCAACCTGACGTGCGCCGGTAAGCACCAGCACGGGTTTGCGTTTTGAGATTCGTGCCACCACTGGCTCAATATGTCGTTGAATGTACATACATACCTCACGTTTCGTAAATTATGGAGTTCAATTCCATTATATACGAATTTGATCCTTTGTCAATAGAAAAACCTTTTTTTAAAATACTTCCTGATTATTTGAAAGCCAAATATGACAAGTATGTTATAGATCAAATAGAACATCAAAATAATTATTGACAAACGATAATTTGTAAGCTATGCTATAAAAAACAATTATCGCAAAACAATAATTTGAGGTTGGCTATGAAAAGAAATTTGTGGTTTATATTCTATGGGGCAGAAGCTGCAATCTGTTTGGCTTTAGTTGCATTAAGCTTCTCTGTTACAGATATTTTTTCAAGTTTGATGGCATTCCCTTTTGAGCAACTTGGCTTAGGACTTCGGGTTTTGTCTTTATGGAACGCATTTGGAAATGTGGTTGCAATCGTAATTTATATGGCAGTTTGCCTTTCTCCCATTGCAGTGCTTATGTGGAGAAAAAAACAGGGCCTTTCTATTGAAGACTGGTTGCTTGTTGTCATTTCCATTTTGCTTTTTGTAGTGTTGTATCAGATGATAAACCCTGCACTGATCACTCTGTGGCCTCTCAGTGGTGATGGAATTACCGTAGCAAAAGCAATCTTGGGAGGTTGTGTCTACTCTGTAATTCTAGCTTATGTGGTATTAAAAGTGCTTCGCTTGTTTTATAAGGGGCAAGTTGAGACATTGCAAAAATATATGCGGTTTCTGTTATATCTGCTTAATGCACAGTTTGTTTACCTGATCTTTGGGGCAGGCGTAAGTAGATTGATGGATTCCATTACTGCGCTACAACAAGGAAACTTGGGGAATGAGCATCTACTGGGGACAACCTATATGTTTTTTGCATTGCAGTTTTTGGTGAACAACATTCCATTTGCACTGAACATAGCGGTAGTATGCGCAGCCATTTCCTTATTATCTGAAGTGGCAATAGACCGTTACTCCACATCCTCGGTTTTATCCGCAGAGCGTTTGTCAAGGCTTTGTGGTTTTGCATTAACCATAACCGTTATTTCAAATGTAGGCTTCAATATCTTACAATTGCTCTTTTCGAAAGTTATTATGACCAGTAATTATTCACTTGAAGTGCCGCTGTTTTCTGTAATATTTGTACTAGCAACCTTATTGCTTTCAAGATTTATTGCAGAAAATAAAGTGCTAAAGGACGACAATGACAGTTTTATATGAGGTGAAACATGGCAATAAAAGTTCATCTTGACGATGTGTTAAAAGGAAAAGGCATCACTTCCAAGGAGTTGTGTTCTCTCATAGGAATTACCGAGGCAAACCTCTCCATACTGCGTAGCGGCAAGGCAAAGGGCGTTCGTTTTGGAACCGTCAACAAAATTTGCTGGCACTTGCAATGTGATGTAGGTGATATATTAAAATTTGACGGAAATATGGAGGGTTATGATGATGACGAGGAAATCTAATATAATGGGTATGACTTTACTGATAATCTTTTGTATGCTTACTCTGGCCGGATGTCAGTTGGCTCTTGAAAACGAAAATATCTCTGGGGGGAATGCCACTGCCGGAAACGATCGATTAATCGGCGTCTTTGTTACAATGGAATCGCTTGACTTGTTTGACATAAACGGATATCTGAATGACAACAAGGGTAGTATTTCCGGCAGCGAAATAAAAGTTGATGAAAATAAATCGAAACAATACCAAGGGCGCCTTTATGCAGTGCTAAAAGACAAAACAATACGAACCGATAAGGGGGAAGAGGTTATAACTCAAGATTACGTTTTTGAGGGCATTAATGGATTTTCCTATTTCAGCGCAAAGATCCCTGCTACCGAAACTGAGGAAAGCTATATCACTAGCGGCTCTGACGAAGCTATCAGCGATAGAAATAATAGTTTTTCTTATGGAGATACAGAGGATAAAGTGAACTTAGAAGGTACCATTTATTTATCTCCAAGGGAGGCAGACACAATCTTATATGGGAATCCTGTCTATCAAAGTAAGGATGGTAGCGTATATACCGTAAATGGAAATGGCTTTATGGTCAATAGCGGAGGAATTGAAGGCCATATGCTCACATTAAACTTGGAAGAAACCAACACTATTACGGAAAATCAAAAAAGTAAAAAGGTCAGTTTCTCCATGAAGCTTACTGTGGAGAGTATGTTCCTACCGGAGGAAATCAAGATCATCCAGATGGACTTACAAAACAGAAAAGTAGCTGTTGATTCTTACGATCCTAAAGAAGTTCCGGAAAAGATTATACCAAAGACGGAAACGGCCTATATCCTTGTGGAAGCCCATAAAAAGAAACCCTCCGGCAAGGGATTTGTCACTCGTGAGATATTTGATTCAAATGATGAAATGCTTTTTACATTCTTTGGTCGTGAAGATGGAGTCTGTATCAAAAAATGGACAGAGTTGCAATGGGAGGAGTAATCTTTTCATAGAATCATTAATAATTGTTTCCTCCTTGAATATACGCTTAGAAAAGTTATTATCTTATAGAGAATTATAAATTATTAAGTCAATAAGCCTATTTAAGGGGTTTTTCAAATCTAATCTTAGCCCTGATAAATCAAATAAGTCATACTGACTTTTTTAATTAGCTTGACTATTGACTTACGTCTAAGCAGGGAAAATTTAAATGTAAATTTTATGTGCAATGTATTGTATTTGTGCATACTATGTGGCATAATAATTTTAATAATAAAATCATTAGTTGAAAGGTGGCTTTTATCATGGCTGAAACAACCAACTTGAATATACGCATTGACAAAGAACTCAAAGAGCAAGCCGACATTTTTTTCGGAGAGTTAGGGTTAAATATGTCCTCGGCATTTAACATTTTCGTGCGCCAATCGCTACGAGAGGGGCGAATCCCTTTTGAACTTTCCATTGTGGCAGACCCTTTTTACAGCCAAGCAAATATGGCGGTTTTGCGCCAGTCGATTGGGGAGGCTAACGAGGGAAAATTCGTTGTAAAAACTCTTGACGAATTGCGGGCGATGGAAGAATGAGAATCAACTTTACGGAAATAGGGTGGAGTGATTATTTATACTGGCAAGCCAGGGATAAAAAGACACTAAAGCAAATTAACAAATTGCTTACCGATATTGAACGTAACGGTTATGACGGAATTGGAAAGCTGGAGTCGTTGCGTGGCAAATTATCGGGTTGGTGGTCACGCCGCATTGATGAAAAGAACCGACTTGTCTATCGTCTTGTTGGCGATGAAGCAGTTGAAATTTCACAGTGCAGAGGACATTATGGGGATAAGTAAGTCTTAGAGTTTCGTGGGATAGCATTATAGGCTGTCTATGTGCATAGGAACTTACGAAAAATTTATACACCGGGGCCAAACAACATTATGTCTATGAGTAACGTTGTGTTAGTATTTATATTTTCTTTTGCCGTTATTTATTTTTTCGTCAGTATCCAAGCGGAGCTGAGCACCACAATGACGGAGGAAACATTGTGAACGATGGCTCCGGTAACAGGTGTGAGAAGACCTAAGGTACTGAAAATAACTGCTAAAGTATTAATGCTCATGGAGATACCGATATTTCTCTTGATGGTTCTCAACACGATCTTTGACAAGTCTAATAGTTCTGGCACCTTTCTGATGTCCCCTGTCATGAGAGATACGTCTGCCGTCTCAATGGCGGAATCACTTCCCAAAGCCCCCATGGCGATGGATGCATCTGCTGTAGCCAAGGCGGGAGTATCATTGATCCCATCTCCTACCATGCAGACTTTCCCATTCTTTTTTAATTCCTCTATGATGTTTAGTTTATCTTCCGGTAGCAGGGAGTGTTGGAAATCTATATCTCCTGCCTTAGCTGCCATAATCTCCGCAGATTTCTTATGATCCCCCGTCAGCATGACAACCTGATACCCTTGATTCCTTAATTGTATTACAGTGTCTTTAGACCCTTCTCTCAAGGTATCAGAAATTCCAATAATCCCTACCAGCTTTCCATCTATAATTCCGCCGATTACTGTATATCCCGCATTCATAAAGTCTCTGGATTTATCAATAAAGCACATTTCTATATTATGGGATTTATCCTTATACTGCTGAAAGGATTGGTAATTTTCCACGTATTTTCTCATAGCTTCCGGTATTTTATCATAGGCGCAAAGAATAATTTCCTGAGAACCTACCATTGCTTTTGTCCCTACCCCCAAAAGGGCTTCCGTCTTTTCCGGTGTGGCGAGAATCCTATCTAATCCAAAATTTTCACCTTTAAGGCTTAATTTTTCAATTGCGTATTTGGTAATAGCCTTTGCAATGGGATGATCGGAGTAACTTTCTGCCGCACCCATAAGAGCAATAAATTCCTCCTCTTTCCAATCAGAGACAAAAACCTCTGAAACCTTCATATTCCCTTCCGTTAAGGTTCCTGTTTTATCAAAGGCAACGGTTTTCACCCTTGCCAATTCTTCTATGGCAGCACCACTTTTAATCAACATTCCCCGACCGGAGCCATTGCCGATTCCTGCCGCCACAGCAGTGGGAGTGGCCAGAGACAAGGAGCAAGGGCAAAATACCACTAAAATAGTCACCCCTCGAATTAAAGCTTCTACAACGGTAATGCCAAAGGCAAAATAAGATAATGCAAATACGGCTAGGGCTATCACCATAGCGGTAGGTACTATATAAGAGGCCCATTTATCTGCAAGTCTGGCTATGGGAGATTTTTTTCCTTCCGCTTCCTCTACTAATGCAATCAGCTTATTGACGGTCATATCCTTGGGCTCTTTGGTGACATACACCTCAATGGCGCCATTTTTATTTTGGGTTCCGCTATACACCAAATCCCCCACAATTTTATCCACAGGCATAGCCTCACCGGTGACGGAAGATTGATCCACAGAGGTACTACCCATTGCAATGGTTCCATCTACTCCGATAATATCTCCCGGTTTTACCACCACCATATCTCCAATTTTAATGTCAGAAACGTTGATTTCTTCTATTCCTGTGGGAGTTTTCAAATATACGGTTTTAGGAGCTAATTTCATGAGTTTTTCAATTCCACTTCTGGCTTTCCTCACGGTCCAGTCTTCTATAAATCCACCCAAAGCCATCAATATGGCAATTTCACCTGCGGCAAATATGTAACCGTGTCCGTGACCCTCTTCCAACCCCATCATGCCGGAAAGGCGTAATACCTCCAACCCTATGGATGCTATAATTGCCACTGAAATCAACAAAGAAGAAGTAATTTTTCTTTCATTTTTAAGTGCTGTGAAAGCTGCTTTAAAGATGGGAAATCCGCATAGGATTACCGCGATCCAGGCCGGGTCAACATAATGGAACATTTCCAAATTTAAAAAGCTAACTATTAATGAAGCTAAGGATATTACAAGAAAAATGATACTTTTATGTAAGGATTCCTCATTATGAGCATGTTCGCATCCGCAACTGCTTACGTGGTCATGGTCAATGTTACATCCGCAACTTTTACCATGATCATGATCAATTCCACGACACTCTTTATGTACATCATTACTTCCTCTTCCTGAGCTTTCATTTTTACAAACTTCATCTTTTTTATGATTATGCTCATTTATATGATCATTTATATGATTTTGAATACGATCATTATTGTTTTTAGATTCTTCTATGTAGCTTTCTGAATCAGCTATATCTTTAATATTTTCAGAATCATCTTTAAGATTTATATTATTTTTGTTATTTATATCATCCATTGCATTTTACCTTTCTGCTATTATAAATACATTAATTTCTATTGACTTAATTTGCTGTTTTGTCTCTATGTTATCAAGAACTTTACTCTATGTTATCAAGAGCTTTATTCTATGTTATGTAGAACTTTACGCTATGTGATCCAAGGGTTTTATTCTATGCAATAGTGTGATCAGTATGTTCTATGTGATCCATGCCTTGCTTGATAATGGTTCTTACATGGTCATCATCCAAGGAATAGTATACCACCTTCCCCTTTTTACTGTATTTTACTAATCTTACATTCCGCAGCACTCGCAGCTGATGGGAAATGGCCGACTGTGACATGTCTAACAGCGCCGCCATGTCACAGACGCACATGTCTTCTTTAGATAGAGCGCATAATATTTTTAATCTGGTTTGATCACCAAAGCTTTTAAAAAGCTCGGACAGATGATATACCGTATTTTCTTTCGGCATACCTTCTTTTACTTGATGTATTACATCTTCGTGAATAACGGTACATTTACATACCGGAACTTCCTTTTCTTCTTTGCTCATGGGTGCCTCCTTACCATCAATAAAAAACGAGGAAATGACGGAATCAAAGATTCCTATTTCCAGATGTCGCCCGCAAGGGGCGACGCTTTGCAAGGTACGTTCTTTGATATTCCGTTATATCGTCTTTGACGACAGTGCGTACATATGAAAAAAAACATATGAATAATTGTTCATATGTTTAATTATACTCATAAAAAATTTGATGTCAAGATAATATTTTTGATTTTTATAAATTAATGAACCAATTAATGAAAAATTAATTTTAAAAAATAAATTCTTTTAGTTTTTAGGAATACATTATTTAAAATTAAATCAATAACAAAAACAATTAATTCACTTGAAAAAGCACCCATTGCTTCAATTCATTTTACTGAAAATCTCCACAGTTTATCGCGATATTCTTCCGAAGCATAATCGATGCCTATACGCCTTGAAGCTTCAAACTCAGGGGTATATCCATCATCCTCAATCCACAATTCATTGGAAAGATAAAAAATTTCTCCATTTAAGCTTCGGTCGATCTGTAACGCTTTTGTTAACTTCCCCGGGCCTTGATATCCCTCAACTCCTCTGATTAACACTGCCTCAGGATGCTCCTTTTCACCCGTCACCACATTGAGCAGGTTGTGAATCCCATAGCACAAATAAATATAAGCGCATCCACCCTCCTCGTACAGAATCTTTGTTCGTTGAGTTTTTCCTTTATGCGCATGGCAGGCGGTGTCTTCTTCCCCACAGTAACACTCCGTTTCAATAATCCTGAGCTTTATTTCTACATCATCTATCTTTCGGCAAAGGAATTTTCCTAATAGCTTAGGTGCTAACTCCAAAGCTGATAATTTATAAAATTCTCTTTTAAGTTTCATATTTTTATCCTTAGTTTTTATATTTAAAGCATGTAAATCATATAATTTCATATTGTAATTTTTATTATTAGGCTTTACAATAATTCATGACTACAGAAAGGGACTTTTTATGAAAAAAACATTACTTATTATCGCAGGCTTCTTATCCTTGATTCTGGGAGGAATCGGTATTGTTCTTCCCGTACTTCCCACTACGCCCTTTGTCCTACTTGCTGCCACCTGCTTCGGAAGCAGTAGCCCTGTACTCTATAATAGACTAAGGAACAACAAATACTTTGGTCAGTACATAGAGCACTATAAGAGCGGAACAGGCATATCCAAAGCAGTAAAGATTCAGTCCTTAATCTTTCTATGGGTAATGCTGTTCCTTTCAGGGTATTTGATTAAAAATTTAACCATTTGCTTCGTTTTAGCATTGGTTGGTCTGGGTGTAACTATACATATCCTAACTTTAAAAACCAAAGTAAATGTTAAAGAAAAATCTGATTTAAGTTAAAACAAATATTTAAATAAAGCTCTGATATAAATTAAAATAAATGTAATTTATATCTTTTGACTCAGGTAACTTATAAAAATATTGGATTCTGCTCTTTTATCATTGATATAAATACGCAATGGGGAAACGAGAATTTTCCTCAACCAAATTCATCAAAACTCCCACGTCACTTTGTGCAAGCCCCTTAAAAGAAATTTTGCCAAATAATTTGCTCATTAAGGAGTGATCAATATAATAGATTTCCAAAAAGCTACAACCGAAAAGCTTTTCATCTTCTATCATCTTATCCTTGGTTTCTTGAAGGGTAAGAATACCGTCAATCAATCCAAGCTCTTTCGCCTGCCGAGCAGTATAAATACGACCATCTGCAATTTCCTTTGTCTTTTCCAAAGGGATTTTTCTCTCCTCGGAAACCAAAGTGACAAACTGAAGATACGCTTCATCTACCAAACCTCGGAAGATGGCTTCCTGTTCCTGAGTTAAGGGCTCCGTATAACCACCCATGGACTTATTTCGCCCCTGAGAAATAGTGGTGGTCTTAATTCCATTTTTACTTAATAACTCCGAAATATCAAATAAGGTTCCAATGGTAACGCCAATGGATCCGGTCCAGGTATTTCTATTGGCATAAATTTTGTCTGCCGGAGCAGAGATATAATATCCCCCTGAGGCAGCAAAGGTTCCCATGGCAATATAAACAGGGCGTTCCGTCAATTCCTGATATTCTTTGATTTTAAAATACAACTCATCGCTTTCAAAGACACCGCCCCCCGGAGAATCAACATATATCAACATCCCCTTATTATTATCGTCATCTATCATCTTATCAATTTGTTCCAAAGTCCAATCGTGTTGATATCCGTATGGGATTCCAAAATCATCTGTATTTTGGGATGCTATGATACCTTCTACGTAAAGAACTCCTACAAATGGGCCCTGCTCCTCCCCTCCTTCTCCGTAAAGCTGAGGAACATACGTTGAATCGTAACCTCCAGCCGTTAAGCTGTTAAACCCGTTGGCGATAAATCCAATGAAGCAAAGGAACAACACCAAAACAATCCCCCAAATAATAAGACCCTTAGGCCATTTTCTTTTAGGCTTTTCTCTATGATCCTCAGGATATTTTCTAGGCTTTTTGTCAAAGCTATCTTCTTCAAGTATAATTTCCCGTTTCTCCTCATTGTACTCCATGGGTACCTCCATTCATATCTTCTTCTAAATCTTTTTCTCCAGAATTTACACTTTTAAAACGATTGATACTGATTTTCTTTTTCCATCTGTTGCTCTTATAATATGCAAATGCCAAAATAGCTCCTAACAGCCAATCCAATCCATTGGCAAGAAAAACTCCTTGATAACCCGGATAACCAAAGCCTATCATTATATCGGGCAGCAAGAATGCCAGAGGAACCCTAACCCCCCATAGGGCAATCATGGAAATAAACATGGTGGCCATGGAATCTCCAGCACCTCGAATCACTCCCATGCACATAAACATTAAGCAAGCAGGAATACTAAAAGGCATTACGATAAATAAAAATTCCCGACCCACCTCTATTACGTTGGTGTTATCGTTAAACAAACCGATCAATTGGTTACTAAAGATGTAACAGATGGCGGTTTTTATTGCCGTATCTTTAACCGCCATCTGTTA
>CAYWVS010000032.1:0-34532 GCA_964461765.1 uncultured Anaerovorax sp. | reverse complement strand
CCAACAAAACGGAAAGAGGAGCCATAAACGGCATGGTAATGGCCGCCTGTCCAGATCCCGATGGAATCAAGAAATTCAAAAGATCTTGAAGAATAAACATGCCACATACGCTGACTTGGGCTGGAAGGCCTGCAATGAGATTGCCCATTCCATATACCAGAGTATCCATAATTTGTGCATTTTGAAGGATATTGGTTGCCGTATAGCACATACCGATAATTAGACCTGCCCAGAGCAGGTTCTGTGCTCCCTGCACAAAGGATTCCGCCACTTGATTGGGTTTTAGCCGTCCAATGATGGCGCACAAGAGACCCACAATTAGGAAAATTCCTGCCATTTCGTCTATGTAAAATCCTAATTTGACAACACAGATACCCACAGTGATAAATCCACCGAAAAAAACTAACAAAATTAATTTTTGAGCACCGGTTATTTTTTCAATGGAATCTATTTTACTCATATCTAATTCTTTTTTATGTATTTCATCGATTTCATACATGGAACCGCTTTGGGGATGATTCTTTACCTTTCTGGCATGGAGCGTTACGTAAATAATCGTTGCCAAAAGCAAAATGCAAAATACAACGATTCGATAGCCCATACCTGAAAATATAGGAATACCGGCAATGGTTTGGGCTACTCCTACAGTGAAGGCATTGGTCATTCCACCGGCATATCCCACAGCCGATGAACAAAACAGCACCGCCACAGCCGTAAGGGAATCAAAGCCGCATGCCATGCATACTATGTACATTAGAGGCAAAAAAGCAAGGTATTCTTCGCAGCAAGCTGCCATCGCAGACACTAAAGAAAACACCACCATACAGACAGGAATCAACACCAGTTCTTTTCCCGCTGTTTTCCGTATGACATTAGAGATTCCCGCATGGAGAGCTCCCGTATCCTCCACAATCTGAAAAACTCCACCTAAAATTAATAAAAATGCAATGATGTAAGAAGCATCTTGAATTCCCAATGATAGAGATGTAAACAGGTCAAATATTCCTATGGGTTCATTTTCTACATACTGGAAGGAGTCCGGAACAATGGTATTGTATCTGGAACTGTTTTCGTAGCCGGGGATAGGCTCTCTGTCAAACGCACCTGCAGGCACTATGTAGGTAGCAGCAGCTGCAATAAGAATAATAATTGCTAAAATAATCATGGGATTGACAGCCTTCACTGCCTTGTCTTCTTCTAAACTAAGCTTTTTTTCTTCTTTATTCATTTTTCACTCCATTCATGATTGACATACCGATTAAGATTCTGGGTAAAACACGTTTTAATATGTCTATTTCTTTATCCAATATATGGATTCATTTTATTACAGTACACCTAATCTGTCAATATAGCTGTACTTTAATTGCTGTACTTTAATAATTATAACTGCCATATTTTCTTTCTACATAATTTATGTTCTAAAACTTTAAAAATGGCTAGGAAAAAAGCTGGCAAGGAAGGGATTGCTTTTGAATACTATTTTACCATCTGTGGAACAATAATTTAAAAAAATCGGAGGTAGAAATGAACGCAAATTTAGAAATGATGAATTACATCTATCAGAATGCTCAGATGGGACAGGACACCTTAACACAACTTTTAAAAATTGCAAATAATAATGATTTTATAGAATTATTAGAAAGTCAAAAAAATGAATATAAAGCCATATTTGATGAGTGTGATCAACGCATTAATGAAATGCATTCGGATCCTAAGGGCATCGGTAAAATGGCGGAATTCTCAAGCTATTTTATGATAAATATGAAAACTATTACGGATAAAACACCCACCCATATTGCCGGCATGATTATGCAGGGTAGTGTCATGGGCATCATAGATATCACTAGAAACCTTAAAAAGTATATAGATGTTCATCCTTCTATCATCTCATTAGGTAAGCGGCTTTTGCAAATTGAAGAGCGTAATTTTAAGGAATGTAAAAAATTTTTATAAAATAGCTTTTAAAACCCTTGCATATTTATTTTGTTTGTATATAATAATAGATAAAGAGAGACGCAACAATGACGGCTCACTAAAATTTTAATGAAACACCACTACGGATGTACGACCATCGGTGGTGTTTTACTTTTTTGTCAATTTAATCAATTGAATTACAACTTCAACGGCTGTTAAGGTTGCAACTCTTATTCCACTTCCCGAAGTCGTTCAACAATGCTATCACGGTTTGCCGCTTTATAGCAGAGAAGAGGCACGATAATGGCAACCACCACTAAAATAGGTAAACATACCACTACCGGCATTACCGAAAAACTTGGAGAAAACATTATGGTTCCCCCGGCCATAAGATATACAAGGGCATATCCTATGGCAGAACCGATACTTAGAACAAATGCCGCTGTGAGAACAGTGTAGGTAAGCCCTTCTGAAACAAGCATTTTGCCAAGCTGTTTCCCTGTCATACCAATGCTTTGCAACATGGCAAGCTCCCTGCGTCGAGCTATTACTGAAGTGATCATGGTATTGATAAAGTTCATAATACCGATAAACGCCATAATAAAGCTTAGTATTCCCCCCACCAAGAGGTATGTTTTTTGTAAATTTTCAAACTCAGCCTTCACAATAGCCTTGGATTTATATTTTATATCTTTGTTATTCTGCACGTAACCCTCTAAAAAGTCCTCAACACTCTGCTCTTGGCCTGCATAAGCTTCAAGTAAAGTGATCATGGGCAGTTCCCCGATTTTCTGAGAAAGATACTCACCTTCCGGTAAAATAAACTCCGCACCGATGGGAAAAGAGTGTTGTGCCGACATGTTGTAAGGAACACCACCGATTCCAAGCACCTCGTATTCTTTGGTTTTGCCTTCCCCCACTTCAAGGGTAACTTTATCACCTATATTATAAGGAGGTACCTTACCGCTTGAAAAAAACGGTGCTGCAATCACATAATTACCGGATATAAACTTATCATAATCAAAGTCACTAAACATTTTTATCTTTTCCAAGCCGTACCTGTCAACGCCATAGATCATTGCCATTGCTGATCCGCTGTCAAGGGATCTTTGCATATGCTCTCCTTGCTCTTTCCACTCCTTGTCCAGGATTGCTTTTGCCTCCAATGCGGCAACACGAAGCTTGTCATCTATTGGGTAGATTTGCTCGGAAAAATATACATTACTCATAACCTCAATACCCTTTTGGGCAGAAATATCCGCCAAAACACTTTCCGGCACAGTTTTTTTAGAAAAATCCGTGGTGAAATTGCCACGGCTAACATCTGATATGATAAAATCGCTGTCAATCTGTGTGCTAATATATTGTTCAAGGTCAAAGCTGTTCACAATGGAAAAGGTTGCATTTAAAATAATAAGGCTTAGTGAAAGGGATATGATCACAAGGGTAGCTTTCTTTTTGCTACGAAAAACATTAGCAAGTCCCATTTTAGGAATATTTACACCGCCACTTTTTCGCGTAGTTTTTTTCATACTGACGCTTTCGCTACTGCGAAGAGCTTCGATGGGACTGACCTTACCCGCAAGCCGTTCGGCCTTGGCAGTGCTGATAAACACCGTAACTGCTGCAAACACAGCGGATCCAATAAATATGACCGGATTTGCGGAAACCGCAACTCTGTTTATGGTCAATATACTCATAACCGCCGGCGTAAGGTAAACCCCCACACCATATCCCAGCAATAGCCCCGCCGGAATACCCACAAAACATAGTTTAAGTGCTTGCTTCCGTATGAGTTTACGAAGCTGTTTTCCTGTGGTTCCAATGGTTTTTAATAGCCCGTAAAAACGAATATCCCTTGAAACAGAAATTAGAAAGATATTGGAAATGATTAAATATCCACAAAGGATGATAAGCAGTAATGCCCCTGAAACACCAAGGATGGTTCCCATGTCATAACTTTTCGTACCCATATATGCCCAATTGATGCCAATTCTCATCTCTGCCGGGTCATATCCACTTTCCTCAATGACGGTTTTCAGATTTTCTTCAATATTACGAGAATTAGAAAAATTTATGCTTGCATTATATGCCCCAATGGTAGGATTATTTTTTAATGGATCCAGATCCTTCAGCTTATCCTCTACATATTCCTTGGATAACCAAACCTCACTTGCTGTCATAATGGGGTCACCTTCCCAATACCCTACTAGGGTAAAAGTATCCCTCTGAGGTTCACCATTTAAGGAATACTCCAACGTCACTTTTTGCCCAAGCTCATAGGGTAAGCCCAGTAAATCGAGAATGATGGTATCCAGTGCAACTTCATCCACAGCTATAGGCAGCCTTCCCGTTTCCGGCATGGCAAACATCTCCTTGGCTTGCCATTTACCGGAGGTATACCGTATTTCCGTTTGACGGCTGCCAAGCTCCTTATTTTCGCCAAAACCAAGCACTACTGTATAACCAATTCCTTTAATCAATGGGTGTTTGCTGATTTTGTCATACTGCTCCTTGGTGATTTCCTTTAGTCCCCCATGACTGCTGCTCCCTACTTGTCGCATGGTTTCCTGTTCATAGGAATTCACAAGGTTCATTCCAATAGTAAATATGGCTGTAAACATAACTGTTGTTAAAATGATGGCAATAATGGCAAAAAGATTACGCAACTTATTTGCTTTGTAAGATTTATTTGCCAGATTGTTGATTGCTTTTTTATTGTTAACCTTAAGCATTGTGATCACCTACAATCTTACCGTCTTCAATGCGAATGATACGGTCTGCCATCTGAGCAATCTCTTCATTGTGGGTAATCATCACAATGGTTTGAGAAAACTGCTGTCCGGTGGTTTTTAAAAGCCCCATAACATCAAGGCTAGTTTTGCTGTCAAGATTTCCTGTGGGCTCGTCTGCAAGTATGATAGCCGGTTTTGTGGCAAGAGCTCTGGCAATGGCAGCACGCTGCTGCTGTCCCCCGGAAAGGTTATTGGGAAGATTGTTAAGCTTGCTTTGAAGCCCCAAGGTAGTAACTATTTTATCAATATAGACCTTATCCGGTTTGTTTCCGTCCAGTTCTATGGGCAGAACAATATTTTCGTATACATTTAAAACAGGAACAAGGTTAAAGTTTTGAAATACAAACCCGATCTTTCTACGGCGGAATATGGTGAGAGCATCGTCTTTCATGGCAAAAAGCTCTTTTCCGCCCACAGTAACACTGCCGGAGGTAGGGCGATCAAGACCTCCTAACATGTGAAGAAGCGTAGATTTGCCGCTGCCTGATGTACCTACAATGGCAACAAATTCCCCATTGCTTACGGCAACATTCACCCCATCTAATGCGTGAACCGCTGTGTCTCCCACACCGTATTGTTTTTTTAAATCCTTAGTTTCTAAAATATTCATCTTAATGTCTCCTTAAAATAGTATTTGTAGATTTCCCTTACTACAGTTACTATACAAGGTAATTCTTTCTACATTCTTTCTGAAATCTAACAGTTTTGAAAGATTTTTTAATATTTATCAATTCTAATATCTAATATGAAGGAAATATTATCAAAAACCATATTGACGAGCTATCAAAGAATGTGTGGTGTGAAGATTTTTACCACAATTCCATATAATCCCTGTATCAGACAATGTGTGGTGGTGTAAAGCGTTGCCCCTTGCAGACGAAATCTGGGAATAAGATTTTTCAATTTTTAATAAGTAAGTTTTTTACTTAGGCAAAAAGAGGGAAAAGGTTGAACCTTTGTCTGGTTCCGAGCTTACCTTCATATATCCACCTTGTAAGGTTAAAATCTCCCTGGAAAGATAAAGTCCTATGCCCGCACCTTCCATATCAGCTACCTTTGGGCTTCGGTAAAATCGTGCAAATATACGGCTTTGCTCCTCTTCACCAATTCCAATTCCTTGATCCTTTACATCAATACGGCAAAACATTTCATAAGGAGTCACGGTAATGTGAACAGAATCTCCCGGCAAGCTATACTTAACAGCGTTGTCAAGGACATTGTAAAAAGCTTCCGTGGTCCACTTCATATCAAAGGTTGCAGTTTCTTCTGTTCCATCAAATTCTATGGCAATATTTTTTTCTACTGCCTTAGCCATAAGCTGGAACAGGGCGGTGTCGATCATTTCCTTAAGGCTATTTTGTGCAGGTTGTACCGTAATCATTCCCGTCTCAAGCCGAGAGGATTTGATAAGGGCATGAATCAAAAAGTCTAGCTTTTGACTTTGATGCACAATTTGCCCAGCCAGTTCTTTTGCTTCAGATGGTAAATCCTGCTGTTCACAGAGAAGGGAGGAATATAGTACAAGGTTTGCTATGGGTGTTTTCGTTTGATGGGAAATGTCGGAAATCAGAGATTTGACTTTTTCTTTTTCCTCTTTCATCTGCTGAGTTTTTGTGTTGGTGATGGTTAAATAGCGGTTAAGTTTGGTTTCAAGAGCTGACATTTTGCTTTCGTCAAACTCTGTTTCCGTTTCTTTTCCGGAAATGGCATTATCAAGCATTCTGTTCATACGGTCGAGAACTTTTCCTACTCTTATCATTTTGCCACCGCCCAAACATAACCAATGCCGTAAACTGTTTTGATATATTGTGGCTTTGAAGGGATATCCTCTAATTTGTCTCGGAGGCGCTTCACTGTAACGGAAAGTGCATTTTCATCAACGTATTCTGCCCCGTCTGTCCAAATCTTATCTACAAGAGACTCCCTTGTAAGGGTAACTCCTTTATTTTCTATAAAAATAAGCAGTAATTTTTGCTCGGTTTTACTGAGTTCAATAGCCCTTCCATCTTTAGAAAAGTCCATCTTGTCAAAGTCGAAGATAAATCCCAAAATTTCATAGACTGAAGCTTTTATTTGCTTTTTAAGTTGTGTGTTAACCCTTGCCCTAAGCACCATCAGGCTAAATGGTTTGGTAATGTAGTCATCTGCCCCAAGCTCAAGACCTGTGACAATATCCGTTTCTAAATCGTTTGCCGTAAGCAAAATCACCGGCACCGCTGAAGCCATACGTAGCTCCTTTAGAAAATCCATCCCGTTTCCATCGGGTAGGTTAACATCTAAAATAATCAGTGAAAATTGCGTATCTGTGGTAATTCTTCTAGCCTCCTCCAAGGTGTAAGCTTGAGTAAAAGAAAAGTCACTACTTTTCAGTGCAAGTGCTATGCCGTTGGAAAGTGCTTTATCATCTTCGATTATTAGAATTTTTTGCATCGTTATAAGTTCCTTTTCAGTTTTGGTATTTCCATTAAAATTCTTCTGTGTTCCTATTCCTTTAATTAATTATATCTTGATAATTTTAGAAATTCTATTAAAATCGGTTCATTAATTTAATAATTAACTTGCATATTTATTTTGATTGTATATAATAATAATTAAAGAGAGACGCAACGATGACGGCTCACTAATTTTAAAGATTAGTAAAACACCACTAAGGGGCTTTCAAACCATCAGTGGTGTTTATTCTGTCAATTAAATGATTTCAATAAAGCTTCCTCCTGATTTTGCTTTTCTGACGATAATTTGCTTATCAATTTTCTCTTTTAACTCTGCTACGTGGGAGATAATCCCAATCAAGCGATTTCCCTCAGAAAGCCCCGCAAGAGTATTGATGGCGTATTTTAGAGATTCTTCATCAAGGGAACCAAATCCTTCATCAACAAACATGGTGTCTAACTTTATGCCACCGGCGGAGGCTTGGATTTCATCGGAAAGGCCAAGGGCTAGGGACAGTGATGCCTTAAAGGATTCCCCTCCGGAAAGGGTTTTCACACTTCTTTCCGTTCCATTGTAGTGGTCAATTACATCAAGCTCCAGGCCGCTTTGGCTTCTGTTGTTTCCCGCCTCTATTCTGCGTTTCAGCTCATATTGACCGTTTGACATGATCATAAATCTCGTATTTGCACGTGCAATAATCCTATCAAAATACGTCATTTGTATGTAGGTTTCTAACATGATTTTTTCTTTACCGCTAAGGTTGCCGTTTGCAGTGTTAGAAAGAGCTTTTACCCATGCATATCGTTCTTCAGCCAACTTTAAATCTGCTGATTGTTTTTCCATGCCATGAAGTGCGTTGTTGTTCCTGTCAAGCCTTCCAATGATTTCTTCAATCATAGTATTAACAGATGCTTTAGTATCATTCAGTTCAGTAGTTTTCTCCTTAAGAGCAGGAATATCCACAGGATTTGTTTCTCTTAATTGCTCTTCAAAAGCTTTTATCTTTCCTTCCAATTCTTTTACTGCTGACGAAATATGCTGATGTTCCTTTTCTGCATCCTCAAAGGATTTGATGAGAACTGCCAATTCTTGTTCTAATGTAGCAATGGCTGTCTTTGCTTCCGATTTATCTTTGTGCTTTAGAGTTTGCCTGATTTTTTCTGCGTTATCAAGTAGTGCTGTTATTGATGTTTCCAATGAAACTATTGAATTTTTAGATTCAGTGAGCTTTTCCTGTTCAGTTTTTATCTGCTCTTCATTTTTAGGAATCAATTCCTCCAGTTCAATGTGACGATTTACTCTTTTTTCAGCTTCAATTAAATCGTTAGAAAGTCTAATTCCTGCTTTTCTATACTCACCGGAAATATAGTCAATATTAGTCTCTATGTTTTCAAAGTCATCAAGGTAATTTAAGTCATTGGAACTAAAGCTATTTGAATTATTTTCATAACTTAGATAATTTAAGTTATTCAGATCATTTGAGTCATTAAGGTCCTTCCAATCCTCAGTTGCAGCATAAGTTTTGTTACAATTATCTATATTTTCTCCATGGATAATGCTATTTAAAGATGATTTAATGTCTGTGATTTTGTCAAATAGAGATTTTAGCTCAACAGTCTTAGTTGTGACATCACGTTTCATCTCATTTAATTCATTGTTTGTAAGCTTTATTTTTTCTTCCAGTAAAGGAATTTCCTTTTTAATGCTTTCATGAATTTGTAGTTTAAGTTTCACTTCCTCTATTTCTGCCTTGAGTTTTTTCTCCTTGCCCCTTAGGTCATCGATGAATTCCCTTAATTTTTCATCTATTTGTGAAAAAGTACACTCCCCTAACAAAACATTTGCTCTTTTTAAGATATTAACTTTATTGTTATTTTCTAACGTTTCCATCTCAGCGGAGGTGCTTGCAATGCCATTTTGGGTTTGACTTAGCAAGATACTTTTTTCTTTTAAAATATTTTCATTTCTTTCTAGCAAATCAGTCAGTTTCTCTTTTTGTTTGATTTTTTCTTTGCTTTCAGCAATTTCCTTTTGAAGATCTATTTCAGATGTTTCTATGCTGATATTTTCCGTTTTAATCAATTCTTCTATGGCTTCAAACTTGCATTCCCCAATTATGGGGGTGGCATTTTTCAGTAGAAACTCTTTTTTATTTGTTAATTCAACATGAATAGCAGCAACTGCTTCACTTGCTTTCATTGCTTTGCTTTTTTCTGTTTCGGAAGCTTCCTTCGCCCTATCAAGCTCTTCCTTGCTGGGAGCATTTTCAGAAAAAGTAGCAGGCTCGGGATGTGACCTTGAACCACAAACAGGACATTTTTCACCTTCACTCAGGGTTTTGGCAATTATTCCGGCTTGTTCATCCAAATATGCCTTGAATTTTAATTCATAATCATTTGTTACCTTCGTTGATTTTTCTAAATCAGATAGGTATTTACTTTGGGCATTTTCATGCTTTGCCATTAATGAAAAAATCTCTTTTAGGCTACTTTGGATTTCAATGATACAATCCTTCTTATCCTTCAGATCTTCATACTTTTGGGTTAGTTGATTATAGGTGAGGGAGATATCCTTTAATTCTTCCAATGATATTTTTTGATTTTTGATATCTTCATTTATAGCATCAATATCAGCTAAAAGTTCTGTTTCTAAGCCCTTTTGTTTCGATAATAAGTTTTGCTTTGAGGAAATTAATTCTGCAAAAGCAATTACATCTACTTTCAAGTCCTTAGCTGCTTGTTGTCTTTCAATAAATTTCTCATTTTCTTGCTTCAGCTCACTGTCTAGTAAGGTAATATTTGATAGCTCTTCCAATTGCTTTTTATGGGCTTCAAGTTTATGGGTATCCGTACAGAGTTCCTGACTTTTTTGAGATTCTATTTGAGTTAAGTCATTCAATTCCCATTGAAGTTTACATAAAAAAGATTTTATCTCTTGATAATTATCATGGATGTTTTGGATTTTTTCTGTTTTTTCCTGTAATTTCTCTTGCTCTTTTGACAGCTCACTAAATAGAACTTGAACGTTTTTAAGAGTTTCAAGCTCATCCTTTTGTTCCTTAATGTTCCCTTCAAGGGTTGCGATTTTTTTTAGTTGCCGGTTATGGCTATTTTGCGAATTAACTAATTCCGACTGCTTTTCTGCTATTTTCATATTAATAGCATCAAACTCATCATACTTGGGAAGATCATTATTTGAGGTTACGATTAAAGCTGAAAGCTCTTTTCTTTTAGGGATTTTCCCTTTCTCTTCTTCAAACTTTGCTAATGTCTGGTTTTGCAAAAGCTTTTTTTCTTCGAGAAGATTTCCGGTATCCTCTAAGGCTTTTATACTTTTTTGCCTTTCTTCTTCTTTTCTGATTTCGTTGGCTATTTCAGCAAGCTCTTGATCAAGGTTTGATAATTTTTCAGAACATATTTCCTTCTCACGATTATCTTGGAAAATGATTTTTTCGATTATTTCTATAGTATCAGCAATGGGTAGCTCTCCAGATTTTGATTTGTCAAGTTCCATTTCAAGGACATCATTGGGCTTGCAGGTAGCTCCATCCACATATTGTTTTACACTATTCCTCAGGGAAATACAGTTTTGATTTAGCTCTGATAGTTCATTTTTTAATCTGTCCTGCAAAACTTGGTAATATCTTGTCCCAAAAATCTCTCTGAATATTTTTTGACGTTCTTCTGTAGAGGCAAGAATGAGTTTTAAAAACTCACCTTGGGCAATCATTGCTATTTGTGTAAACTGTGAACGATCAATGCCGAGAATTTGTCTAAGCGCATTGTTCACATCTTTTATTTTGGTCACCACCTTACCGTCTGGCAGTTGCAGCTCAGCTTCAGCCTTTTGCAACGCATATCCATCTCCACGTTTTGCCGGACGTTCATAGTCAGGATTACGTTTTACAAAATATCTCTGTCCTGCGTATTCAAATGCTAATTCCACAAAAGTAGGTGTTTCAACGTCTGCATATTTACTTCTAAACAGCGAAGTGTCACGAACATTACCACTGGGTTCCCCAAAAAGTGCATAAGTAATTGCATCAAAAATCGTTGTTTTTCCTGCCCCCGTATCACCGGTAATTAAATATACGCCCTTTTCCCCAAGCCTGCTTAATTCTATTTCCGTTTTTCCGGCATAGGGACCGAAGGCCGACACGATGAGTTTTATAGGTCTCATTTTTCGTCCCCCCATATCATTTCTATCAGGTTTTTCATAAATATCTTTTGTTCCTCGCTAAGAGGTTGATTATTTTGCAACTCATAGAATTCCGACACAAGGGTTAGGGGGGATTTGTTTTCCACATCCTCTATGCCACCGATCATTGACCCGCTGCGAGTTCTTTTATTATCGTAAACCAAATTCATGATATTTTTGTAGATAACCCTAAGCTTGTTCATAACATCAGGAATATCCTCTTCATCGGTTAAGGTGACCTGGTAAAAATCCTCAAGATTTAATTCTTCATAATATTTTTTGGAGGTCAATTCCATGTAGGTGCCTTTGATTTCACGTACATCACGCTTAGGAATCAAATTCACGGTCCGAACAGAAACATTTCCTTTTTCCTGCATTTCTACAACTGTAACTGACTTATCATGCTTTGCTTCGGAAACAGAATATTTTAAAGGGGTACCACAATACCTGAGGGTTTCTCTACCGATACTTTGGGGTTTATGGAGATGCCCAAGAGCCACGTAATCAAAAGCATCAAAAACAGAGGCCGAAACGTTATCCGAGCCACCCACGGAAAAATCTTCTGAGTCGGAGCGTTCCGAGCCTGTTACAAATTGATGGGTCAACAAAACATTTCGCTCTGCGGGATCAATATGTGCATGACCAATGGCAATTTGTACCGCTTCTGAGTATGATTCAATGGTATTATCCGGGAAATGAGCTCTTACGTGTGCCGGTTTAATGAAGGGCAGCATATAAATGTTTAAGGTTCCATGCTCGTCCAAAAGTTTTACGGAGTGAATCTCCTTGCTGTAAACCGGGGACATATACACACCGCTGGTTTTCATAAGTCTGGAACCAAAGGCAATGCGTTCGGGAGAATCATGGTTCCCGCTTATGACAAAGATTTTTAAATTTCGCTCTGAAAGTCCCACCAAAAAGTTATCAAACAAAGTCACCGCTTCTGCTGAGGGTACTGATTTATCGTAAATATCACCGCAGATAAGCACGACATCCGGCTTTTCCTGGTCTAGGATGTTGATTATTTTTGTTAATATGTATTCTTGATCTTCCAGCAAAGAAAACTCATATAGTCGTTTGCCTATATGGAGATCAGAGAGGTGTATGAGTTTCATTTTTCCTCCGGGGGGTGATGTTGTAGGTTAGGGTTTAAATATTTCTTTTTGTTTGGTGACTTAAAATTGGGAATTATCAGAGCAATAAATCTTTCTGTAATCCATAATTTCCCAGAAGCCTACTTTATTTGAACCGATGCGTTCAATATGCTTTGCTTCCTTTAATTTTTTGAGTTCTCGTTGAATTGTTTTTTGACTTACATCTAATATTTTCATTTGTATCTCAGTTATTGGGACATTTATTGGGACATTTATTAGGACATTTATTAGGACTTCTTCTGTCCTAATATCTTCACTCCAAAAGTTCTATCAAACAGAAATATGACAACTAAAAAGTTAGGAGTAAAATTTAAATGGTTCAATTTACATCCTCCAAGACTCTTTCAAGCAATCGCTGTCTTTTAGGGTTAAATTAGTGAAATCTTACCAACTATATTGCTACTTGTAAAGCAATTAGAATCCTATTTCCTCACTTCAATTTCTATAAATTCATCTTTGCTCCACTTGGGATCTATTATATCATCTTTATTTAAAAATCTCATCATTTTTTTCATAGTACCCTTATGCATGGAAAGTGCTTCTTTACCGGCAATAGGCAAAGCCATTTATTCTTTCTTTATCTTTACAGATATTCTCTTTTGCACGGGGTTTATTAAAGAGGCATAGACTTCTCAATGAGCGGTTTTCCATAACATGGAGCAATTACCTTAGAATATTTCCCATGTTTTTGGGATAGCAATAATCCCTTTTGCTACCAGTATTCAACTCCCCGTGTTACGTCACTTCCGGAAAGATTTATTTCCTCTGCAATCTCTCCCTTTGAATATTCTCTTCCGTTTGAATGATATATGAAGAACCGTAATATCATCTATGATACAGGGGGCATATTAACCGGATTGTGTTTCTCTGCAAGACCTGTTTCTTGTAACACCATTCCTAGAAATGGAACATAGATTTGTTTGCCCTGTACTATAAAAGAAATTTGATTTTCTATCAGAACTTTTCGTTGATATGTGGTAAGTTGCGAGAATTGTAAAATTACAGTTCCTTCAAAATATTCTTTAAGCCTTTCTAAATGCTTTTGAAATATAGGTAAAGAAAAATCATCAACTTCTTAATTGACAATTAAACATTCCTTATCTTTTATTATTAATTGGTTAAATGTTTTACCCTCTTTTAAGTAGAAGGGTAGCCGCTCTTGATATTGCCATTTTTCAATTTGGGCATCTAACCCAAGGGCTTGTTTTAAATAATTATGTTTAGCTTTCATTTTGATTTTTTATTTAATATTATCATATTATTTAAAATGTTTAATATTTATTTAAAATGTTTTCTAAAGTTTTTTAAAGTAACATCTTTTAAACATAATGTGAAGGTAAAACCATTATAATGGCCATCAATAACATAATTATTTCTTTAACTCTATATGTAATCGCCAACAGTAATTAAAAATGTATAACGTAGGATATCAAGATAAATAAACCTGTTATCAAAATTGAAATTATGATGAGTTGACCTTATCTTCTCTAATTCAGTGTTTTATGTAGTACTTTGCCTAAAGGCATGCTATCTACAATAGTTTTCTTTCACTTTGTCAAATATGTTTTTCGGCATCAAATAAACGTCAGTTCGGCTACGGGTTAGGGCAACATACAACTTATTTCTTATTATCGGAGTAATGCAATCATACCTAAAATCATCCTCCATCAAATTGGATGTATCATTAGTTAAAACCACACAAGTTTTCTCATATGTATCGCCTTTAGAATAACTCCAATTGAAGCATTTAAAGAGATACTTCCCTGAATCTCTTAATAACAATTTGCAGATGTTATCATCGCATAAAACCCGATTGGCCTCTGCCACGTCTAAAACCATACTCACTTCACCAGAATGATTATCATATGATTCTAATTCAATACCCATCTTAGAACTTACAAAATCGCAGACAGATTTTGAGCAACGTCTTGATTTGTATAATTTGTTTTCATCTATAGTAACACCAAGTCCTTCAATTAATTTTTTATATTCTTGATACGTTTTTGACTTCTTTGCAGTACCAAAAGGTTTTCCAGTATTATTGTCTCCACTTACCGAGTGCTGATAATAATCTCCAACCAATAAAACATCCCCATTAAATCCCTGTATTATTGACGACAATAATTCATATTCTTCATTTCGGTAATCCTGATATTCATCAATAAAAAGTGCATCGTAAAATTTATTTGTTCGATTAATCACAGAAGGTAGTAAGGTATCCTTATTTTTTAATACTAATTTAGCCATGCGCGAACAATAATATGTTTTCCTCGGTATGTAATGTTTCATTTTGTTGTCCTTGACATACAAAACGTTATATTGCTTACCATTCATAGGCTTTGGAGGCGATAGAAACATGACTCCCTCACAGTTGAACGGTTGCACTCCATATAAGTCACAAATCATCATATGGTATGGTCGGATGCAATTGCTAAAAAGAAAACTGTGGAATGTCGATACAATTGTGTCTTCTGGGATGCAGTCATAACGCTCAAACAATTCACGTCGGATATTTTTAATATTCTCATGTGTAAATGCAAGGATTAGATTCCGTTTTTCTGGGTCTAAAGAATTGCATATTAAATATGTCTTTCCGGAGCCAGCAACGGCCATTACTAATTTCTTATCCATTCAAACACATCCTTAATATACTTAGGGCATTGAAGTTCTCTTACTTTGGGAAGTAGTTGGTAGGCAGTTTCAACTTTATGGTTAAGCATCTTTCCTAAGTAACGCCCATAATCCCTTCCATGATAAAGATACTGCGCTCCATCCTGAAGTGTAATGAGATCTTCAATTAAGAGCCTATTTAATGAATAAATATTGGCCTCCCAGGTCCAGCCGTCATCGCCTAAATCGTCCGACATAAAGACATGAGACCGCTCATTTTCTGTATTATATGCAGCCATGTAATCAAGGTTTTCGGATTTGGCATCATTGTCCGTAATAACCGCAACCTTATGATTTGTTTTTTTTGTAATTTCAAGATATTGTTTGTAAGAAAGACCGTTACAGGAAATAATATCAATCTTATCTGAATGAAGACTTGACTCCGGATATGTAGCTTTATATAACTCTGGAAGCATCAAATATTCTGTTGCCCCTTCAACTATGATGGATTTTTCTGCAAGAAGAAACTGCAGTAAATTACTATTGTCAAGCTTGGAAAAATAATCAGCCGCAGTTTTGGGAATATCAGAAAGACTGATCCCTCTATTGCTATTTATCCAAATGACATTTTTTAATCCAAGGCTAGTGACGATCAAACTATTATGCGTGGTTACAATCAGCTGCTTATTCTCATGGTTTTCTCTTATATCATTAATCATTTTTCGAAGAGTGGTGTGACTCAAATGACTCTCAGGCTCTTCAATAGTGATTACCTCTGTTCGTTCACTAGCTTTGTCAAGAGCAATTTGCGTCTTAATAAGATTTTCTCTGCCTTTTCCTTTGTTCTCCAATGCTATACCATTCTCTGTAATTGTCAGCAGATTTTCCAATATTATCCTTTTATTATCAATAGCGAATTTCTTATTTGCATCAATGTCGTCTATATCAACGGAATCAAATGCACTTTTTACTTGATCGCGAAAATCGTTTTTATATTTTAGTTTATCGCTCTCGGAAAATGTATTGTTAAAAATCTTCTTATTGTAATAATTAAACGAAGTGGTAGAGGTTTGTTCAGAAGCATTTATTGCCAAATATTTCACCGGGCTCTTCAATGATAAGAAAGGTCCTCCACTAAATGTCTTCCATGAAAAATCGTAATATTCAAACGGAACAAGCCCAGCATTTATATTCGGCAATAAACTCTTTGCATATGCATCATTGAATTCGCAGCAAAAAGAAACGCCGTATAAATCATCACGAGATTGTATAAGTTTATACTCTTGCCCATAATAATCTGATTGAGTAGGTAGATTGGACAAATCAAATTCTATCTCTATGATTATCTTTGGAAGAGTGTCTACTGAAGGTGTAGCATAGAATTTATCTATCAATTCACGATTTATCAATTCTTCGACTATGCTTTTATCTGCTGTTCTATACCACTGGTTCAGAGCAATGTTTATTGCTTCTATTACAGTGGTTTTGCCCGACTCGTTTTCACCAATAATGATGTTAAGCCCATCGTGAAAAGTTAGATGGAAGTCCTTAAATTTTTTATATCCATGAATAGCGATCTGCTTAATACTGCCCATGTTTTTACCTTGTATAATGAAAACACAGATATCCATTATACATTTTCCTTTCTGGATTATCTCTGTATAATCCTATATAGATACTGTGGAACAGTTAGTTTTCCTACAGCTGCTTCCCTATAAGCCAGACTGTTTCTTTGGAGGCTATTACCACAGTTCTATGTTTATTTGTTGATTAGTTAGATAACGCATGACGTACTTACCAAACTGACAAATCTCCTTGTAAATATAAGTTTGGAAAAGATAAGGAAATGCTTCCCAAAGAGTTGGTCTCCAATTTCATAGGGACTTTTAAGCCGTTCTCTTTCTTTTGAATTGCAATAAGCCAATCGCCTAATTCATTCTGCACAGTTCGAAATTGCTGAATTACTATTAAGGACTGCATCTATTATGGATCATTGACCCATACTTTAAGCCCAGGATAATTACATAGTAATCGGAAGTATCTATTGTTCGCTTAATGACGTACCATTGTTCGTCATCGCCTGCATTAAACATTTCCATCCCAATAGGAATATGCTCTAACTTTAGTATGGTTTTAATGACCTCATCACGTTCATCTTTTAAGTCTTCATGAGTTGAGCTAATAAATATTTGATATTTTTTGTTTAGTTTATGGTGAGGAATATAATTTTCTTTTTTTGATTTAAATTTTCCCTTTATCTTTCAACGTTTTTGAAAGACAAGACATTAGAAGTATCAATGCTTGCTCAAAATGAATGTCTGCAACTTCATCACAGCAGAGAAAAAAAGGTCTCCAAGGCTTCTTTTGTACTCCGTTTGCCGTTTTTATAAATGATCATATACCTAACCATCACAATGGAAGTATGTGCCACCAACACAACGTAAGATAATTGCTGAAATTCACCCTTCAGCTTTAGGTAAGACTTACAGATTTTGAAGAAAACTTCAATATCCCTACGTTTGCCATAAAGTGTTTTCTGCAACGATTTCGTTCTCTGACAGCTTTGTGTCTGTAAAAATGAAAGCAATCCATTCTTCTTTCTTGTGCTTATTCCGTACAAAAACAAGCTTTGCAGGAATTTTCGTGACTATTTGGGGAGGATATTTCTTTATACTTATTTTTTTATTTTCTTTACGAGGTAACCAACTCTGCTATTTTAGCCGCAACAACTACCATTGATTCATCAATAGTACTTAAGCCACTTCGTGAGCCAAGCAACGGGCTAACTTCACGTAAATCCTCAAAAGTCGTGTTATGTACAATAGGGATAAGTAAATCACGAGATAGCAACGCCGAAAGCTCTTTATCTGCTATTCCTTCTCCCTCAACACGTTTAAGAAATGAAGGCGTAACTAATACAATACCGATGCGAGATTTTGCCAAGCCTTTATCAATTTCACGAAGTAAAGATGAACCTAAAAGAACATCTTTTTCGCTAAACCAAACTGTTACCCCTTTTGATTCAAGTAAATCGTGTAGTTCCTTAGCTTCGTTTTTACGGTCATCCCAAGCGTGACAAAGAAAAACATCCCGTAAATCTGATGATTTTGAGCGCCTCTCAACATTTTCACGTACCGGAGTAAGCGTTTGTATCTCCGCAGGGGTATATAGGATAGTAGAACCAGTTGGAGACCAGCGTGCTTTCATCTTAGTTTGTCCGCCACCACCACTATTACTTTTACTACTTGTAGAACTGTTTGATAATGAAAAATACGGCGAAGAATATGAGGGATAAGAATTGTAATCTCTATAGTTACCTCCACACACTGGGCAGTTTTCCCTTCCACTTGCCGTGCGATGACCGTAAACCGGTGCTGTACATCTTGCCATAGTAATAATCCTCCTGTATCCTTTAAAAATGGTAGATTGTTTGATTGTCAACAAAGTCTAAAAGTATCTTATAATTTGATTAATTAAGAACTAAACTCTGTTCTTAATAAAGTTAGCTTTTTATGAATAGCCTCAACCTCTCTCAATAGCGCATTATCTTTGATATCAATAGCTGGTTGAAAGATATTCATATTACCTTCAAAGTGGTTAAACTCATTGAGCAATGTTTTTTTTGATGTGAAAAACACCCTGTATTGAAGTTTACTATCGAAATTGGGATCGGTTCTATTGCACCTAAATGCCCTTTGTATAATCTGACCTAACATTGCATCCTCATCATGACGCCGACTGGCTGGAAACAATTCAACCAAGGTAGATTCAACGCACATCCTCAAATGATAATATATTAATGTTTGCTTTAACGTTTCTGAAAGTAATGGCAGTCTGATGGGGTCTACTGTACTAATATTTGTGCAATCATAATCTAATATATCTTGAACTGACACTACGCACTCCTCACCAAAATCATATCCAAAGAGATTCTGATATATTTTATTAATATCAACAGAGCCATTTTCATATCCGTGCATAATTGAGGATAGGCTAGAGTATATATCATTTTCTGTACATATAATGTGTGCATATCCTCGTAGAAATGGAATCATTGCCATCAAAAAGGTTTTGATATCAATTACAACATCGCATAATTGAGTAGATGGATCTCCATTGCGGAACAATTTGATTAAGTCGTGAAGGTTATTTAATATTTTCTTTTCCAGATCATTAACCCGGATAAAGCCATTAACTCCACCATCAGTGTTATTAAACATATATAAGTTAAAACATCCAGAGTTTTGAAATTCTAGCAAACGGACTAGTTCAAGATTATGAGTTAGAATTATACATTTTTTCTCTTCCAAGAACTTAATAATACAATATGCTATCTTATTTTTATATATGGAATCAAAACTTGAAATTGGATCGTCTAACACCACAAATTCTTTATCAGAGTGCCTTGCAAGCAAAAGTTCAAATGCTAACGAAATAAAATTACGCTCTCCTGTACTTAGCTTTAGCGGTTTCTGATTCTTTTCACCAACGTCGTCACCAAGAAATACTTCGCCATCAAGTAATAATCTAAAATTTTTCCCATTTTGCTCATCTCTTATTATTGTTATTTCAGGACCAATATTTTCATTTACCACCTCTTTGATTAGCATTAATTCTTCACTATCAAGCATGGGTTGTCTATTTAATAGGTTTTCATATTCAGTGAAATTCATATCTAAGCTGGTTTCATCAAATATTTGTAGAAATAAATTTGTAATAGTTTTTAATGTAGCACCGACATATTCACCTAGCTCATTTTGAAGTATTTGTAAGAAAGGATAATCTCCCGTACTTATGAATTCTGACACTCTAGAGTGTATAGAAAAAGGATCACTATACTGCAAAGAGGAATTATTAATTATGTTATCCAAAACCTCCTTGATTCTAGGCGGTAAGTTAGTGTAAATTCTATTGCGGTTTACTCTCTTTCTATCGGTAAGCTCATTAATTGATATATCCTGTGCATCACACACTACACAAACCGTTTGGTTGGGGTACTTGTTTAATATTTTAATCGCATCATCGTTTTGTTCGATTTCTTGAATCTCACTAATCTGTTCAATTTCAGCCGTTATCGCCAACACATCTTTGATTAATTGCTGATTCTCTACTATAAATATTGTTTTTTTCTCTACTACTTCAGGTAAGTTTTCTAAAGGAAGGCTTTTTAAATAGTGAACAAACTCTATTCTATCTATTCCATTTCTACGGTTTCGAGCCGGGATAATATCTCGAATGTAGTCTGCTATATTTTGGTTATTCATCATTGATAAGAAATAATCATCTCTCCTAGTTATTCTATATTTCTCTTTAAGGGTCTTAGTAAAACCCACGAAGCATCTATTAAAGATATCTTCTATAATGGATCGCAATTCATATTCCCTTCGAATATCCGCACCTATAAGATAATCAGATGTATTACCATGAATAATATTACGGGTGCTTTGGTCACCGATAATATGAATTTTTTTATCCGTAGGAATTATGGGTACATTGTCATATATAGCAGAAAAGTCAACTGTCTGGCTAGAAGTCTCAATCTTTAGAACATTCGAGAGAGTAGTTTTTCCCATACCATTAGGAGCATAAACTACTGCCATCCCACATTGCCCCACCATTTTGAATTCAAGGCTATTGTGCTGTGACATAGAAAAGTCATGAAAATCAGTTTCAAGTATATCCTCATACTTAAGGCTATTAAAAGATAAAATGTAAGGCATATTTATATTCTCCTTCAAAAGATCACTCAAACTTGAGTTGCCCATTATTGCTAACCCCAATATTCACTAAAAAACATCACCATACAAAAACACCCGGTATCCATGAAGGTTACCGGATTGCCTTATACTCTTTAATGCTTTCCCTCAGATATTCGCATAGTTTATCTAAATTATGATTAAATCCTACACGATTCTTCAATTTATGTCAACCCTAAAAATTGTCATTATGTCATTGTCTAAAAATTGTCATTATGTCATTGTCATTATTTTATAACTTGGTTAACTAATTACTTAACGTCTATACCTGCTCTTTTTCTATTTGACAGTGAATAATAACTAAGTTCTATACAAGTTTGCATCACATTTCTTAAACTTTCATGCCTATTTTGATATCTCAAATAGGCATGAAAGTCATATTCTTATTAAGCTATTTTCATTTTTCAAAAAATTTTAAAGCATTATTAAAAACTACCATAAGTTTAAGATTTAAAATTTAATCCTTAAGGGATAAAGCTAACCTCCCCTATCCTTCCGCCAATTCAAACCCACCGCTTAAAATAAACCGGCGTAACAAGCCGTCAACCTTAATATTCACCTTAAACTGGGGGATCTCCGCTTTTTCAAGCTTTTCAAAGTAAGCCTTGGCTTTTGCTTTATCCACTGAGTTTTTCAGCTCGTCAAATCGACCAAACTCATTGAGATTCGTCTCTGTTACCTTTAATCCCATTAGGTTTTTTAGTGCCTCTTCATCCAATCCCAAGGCATAACAAATGCGAGTAATTTCGTAGTTTTTGGATTTATACTGATATTCTGTAATGCTTTCACGCAGGGTCATACCTTCTCTCACCGTTGCATCGCCTCTTTGGATGTCGTGAAGATAGATATTGGCATACTTTTGTTCTTCCTGTGTTAATGTGGCAAAGGTCTTGTGCAAATCGTTTAGGGCATCTTCCACAAGCTCCTTATCTGAGCCTTCCTGCTGAATCAGCTTTAAATATTTGTCAAAGCGAGAATTCATATAGTTTGCATCAATGACACCGGTGTCGATCTCTGTTAAGTAACCAACAAGATCAAAGGGTACATCACTTGCTCCACTGCCACCACTACCGGAATCCATACTGTTATCAAAAAGTTCCTTGTAACGAAGTGCTAAAGTCAGATAAGCATTTTGGTCAAATGCCATGGTGACTATGGTTTTGGGGTTGCCTTGTCCATGGGAAAACTCGTACTTAGGGGGTTTAGTAAAGCTGAACCCTTGAATCTTGGCAGCTTCCATATAATCATTTAGCTCTTTGAAAAGAGCGGCAAATTTGCCACGTTCTGAATTTTCTTCAGGCAACTTCTCAAAGTCACTTACTCCAGCATCATGAAATAGCTTTAAAATATCATAAAAAATAGAATTCATGTTATTTAAGTTGTGTTCCAGCTTGGGAACAAACAAACCCATTGGCTTATCACCGGAATATAGCTTTACAGCTTCTTCAATGTTTCGCTCCATGGTGTGGGGTTTGCGGTAATAGCGAATGGTTCCAAAAGGTTTGTCGGGACCAAATAAACGATTGGTTCTGGAAAAGGCTTGAATAATGCTTTCATATTTGATTTTCTTATCAATATATAGGGTATTTACCCACTTGGAATCAAAGCCCGTTAGCATCTGATCAACAACAATGAGTAAATCAATTTGCATTTCAGGAGTGCGCTCTATTAATTTGTATGGTTCTTTGTGTGCAAGCCTTGCTGCAATATCTTTCTTAAAAGTTCCATGGGAGGAAATAGTAAAATCTTGCCCATAGCCCTTGTTATAATCCTCTATAATTTCCACAAGTCCGTCTTCTTTAAAGGCAACGCCGCCTCCATTATCAATGTTTGGATCAAATAAGCAAGTTACTTTTAGTCCGGACTTTTGTCTTTTAAACAAGCGATAATAGGTGATGGCTTCAGGGATACTGCTGGTGGCAAAAATAGCATGAAACTTGCCATTGTGGCTCAGAGTTAAGAAGTTCTCACAAATGTCCTCTACCACTTTGTTTTGATGTTGCGCCGTTTCATATTGAGAAGAACTGAGGTAATCTTCTATGCCCTTTATGTATTGGTCGTTGCCGTCTTTATACCCTGCCATTTTTACCTTGGAGGAGTTCATAAAGTGATAGTAAATCTTGTTTTTTTCAGAATCAGAAATAGCCTCGGCTTCATCCTTTGCTTTTGCCTTTTCCAGGGCAACCGCTTTTCTCACGTCCTTATCTTTAAAGGTTAAAACCTTGTAAGTATCAAATCCCAAAACATTTTTATCTCGAATACCATCAGCAATGCTGTACCGGTGTAACTCATCGCCAAATACATCCGTAGTTGTGTTCTGTCTTTTCTCATTTTCATCATGGATAGGGGTACCGGTAAAGCCAAAGAAAATAGCTTTCGGGAATGTTTCTTTAATCACCCTGAGCATATCCCCAAAAGTGGATCTGTGGCACTCGTCCACAATAAATACAATGCGTTTGCTGTTCATGGCTTCCAGGTCATGTGCTTTCAGACCGCCTTCTTCTTTGATTTTGCTCATCTTTTGAATTGATGTAACAATTAACGTGTTTGCGGGGTCATTACTCTTTAACTTAGTCACTAATACACCTGTGTTTTCCGTGGCTTGCACAGATTCGTTTTCATCAGCAAAACCTCGATATTCTTTTAAGGACTGCGTTCCCAGCTCTATTCTATCCATCAAAAAGAGCACCTTATCGGCATCTTTAGAATTTGCAATCAGTTGTGCCGATTTGAAGCTTGTCATTGTTTTTCCGGAACCGGTGGTGTGCCAAATAAAGCCACCGAGTTGGTTGTTTTCTTTCCAAAGGGTTTTGGCAACCTTGTCGGAAATGGCACTGGCAGCATAATATTGGTAACTGCGCATTACTTTCAACACTCCGTCGGAATCGTCGGCAACGGTGTAAAATCCAATTAACTGATGTGCCATGGGGATAGAAAGCAATGAGGAAGCAATATCCTTCCAATGATTAACAGGCTCATTGTCAAAATCCGCCCAATGGAAGTAATAATCAATATTGAACTTCCCATCAGGACCGGGGTTGGCGAAATATTTCGCTTCCTCCGGTGTCATGGCTACAAAAACCTGTACCAGTGAAAACAGTCCACCAAAGATCCCCTCATAGGCGTACTTTTCGATCTGGTTGTAGGCCTGACTTACCGGAATTCCGCTACGCTTTAGCTCTATGTGTATCACCGGCATACCGTTTATTAATAGCATTAAATCACCACGGCGGTCCTTTAAGATTTTAGATTTGCTCGTAAAGACAGGCTGCTGTGCAATCTGATAGCGACTTTGACCGGCGGCAATTTCCCTGCGGTCATATATTTTAAGGCTGATTTCTTTTCCAAAGTGCAAAGTATCGTGGGGGTTATCACGAACTACCGAAACAGTCTTACCGTTGATAAAGCCATTTAACTTTAAAGGTGTCCGTAAAGCGGAAATCTGTTCAATGATCTGACCCATTTCACCTTCCGTCAAAGGGCAATCGTTGAGACGGTCGATTCCTCTGTTGTTATTAAAGAGAATATCCGCCCAATTTTGAATCAAGTCTTTTTCTGTGAAGTTCTTTAATGCCTTTGCTTCCCAGCCTTTTTCTGACAACACCTTGATTAAAGCATTTTCAAACTCGCTTTCATATGTAAATGTCATGATACATACTCCTTTGCACTTTTGCTTTGCAGCCGGGATTTAGACAAACATTTTTTCAAGACATGCTTTTTTTATGTTTTTAAGTTTTTCCAGTTCCGTTTTCCGTAGGGCAATGAGGTTGTCTAGGGTTTTGAAGAAGTTGCCGATTTGGGTTTGTTCTTCAAGTGTTGGATAACTAAACCTCATTGTCATAAACTCGTCAAAATTTATGTTTCTACCATCACGTATTCCATAGGTAACAGCCTCAAGTCTTTTTATAAAAACATTAGAATTAAAAATATACTTCCAAAATGCATCAAAATGCTTGGATTCTTCTTTAAACTTCAAAATTGTATATGCAGGAGAAGTAATACCTTCTATTTGTGAATGTGCAAATCCTCCTTGAAATGAACGTAAATGAATTACAAACTGACCAGGTAACACGCGTTTATATGTTTTTTCATTTTTTTTATTATGAAAAATGCTTAAACCAATATCATCTCTTTTTTTCATGCCATATTCCTGTGTTGCAGATAGAACTGGTAATTCAGGGTGATTCTTATCTGAGGTTGTTTCAAAGATATTTAAAGCCGTTTGTATTTCCCACTCCCCACTAAACCCCTTAAACCGAATTTCAGGGGTATTTGATCCATTTTGGGGAAACATTTTTTCAAGGCAAGCTTTTTTTACCGTCAATAACTTGTCATATTTCCGTTGATTAAAAGCTATGAGATTATCAAGATTTCTGAAAAAATCTCCGATTTTTGTTTGTTCTGTTTTATAAGATGGAGTATAAAATACTTTTGATAACAAATCTTTTTTTGTAATCCCTTTTATTGATGTTCCTTGAACTTTATAAAGTTCTTTTTGCATTTTTAGATATACGGAATATGCACCAAACCATTTGTCAACTTCCAGATTACTTAACGATAAAAAATCTTGGCTTGCAGAATATTCCATCTGCATCACTGCCACTTTGCCGACCCCAACACGAGTGACAATTGCAATGGAATCTTTTGGGACTAATTTAGTTGCTGAATTACTAATGGCCAATAAAGATATTTTCTTTTTTATGGTAACAGCCATCACATCATGCTCAATTAAATCAGATGATTGAATCCAAGGTATCTCTCCAACCCAGAATTCTTTGACTGATGTGTTTGGTGTTCCACCACCAAATGTATTACGAGCTATACTTTCCAAATTTCTTCTTTCCCAATCCCCACGAAACCCCTTAAACCTCAATGCAGGTGTATTCCTCTCCCTCATTCCACATCACCCATTAACAGAGCTTTAAATTCCCTTAGCCCTTTCATATCAAATTCATTGCCCTCGAGCTGATCTATTAAAGCACACAGTTCATCTTCCGTTTGCTTTATCTGGGTTGCTACCTCTTCATAGGTGGTGGCATATTTGTCCGAAAGTGCTTGTAGCTTACCCACTAAATCATTTATGATAGCAGAGGGCATGGCATAAAGACTTGAAACCAATGGTTCTACCCATTTCTTTTCCAATAGATAAAGTACTTGCTCATCAGAGAGGTTTTCAATGGTTTCTTTCGTTAAGGTATGCAAAGCAGCAGCCTCTCTTTTGATGCTGGCTTTCAACTCTTTTTCTTCTTTTAGTAATTGATCTGCCTTAGAAAGGGTTTGTATCAAAGTAGTTACTTCCTCTGTTTCTCTTTCTGTACGCAGTTCCTTAAGTTTTGCTATCACTGCTTTTGCTATAAAGGCATTCTTAGTTTCGTTTAAGATATCCGACTCTTTTTCTTCCTCAGAAAGACCGTCGATCATTTCTTCGTAATCTGCTAAAATTTCACCCATTCTATTTTCCTGCATTTTTAATTGATCAGCTTCAACTTTCAGTAGTGTTTGCTGTACAAGCTCAAAGGGAATCACATGACCTATATAGCCATCCTGTACCTCGGTGTCTTTTCCGTCTTTCTTTTTTACAACAATATTGGGATCCACTTTTTTCGTAGACTCAAAGCCCTCTGTCTGTATGATTTCTAGATCAACTGCTATTTTCACCCACTCGTCATCAAGGTGCTGATACGCCTTATATTTATCTATCAGGGGTATGGATTTTACACGCTGAAAAATATCACCGCTGAGTAAGGCTTCCTGTTTTGAAACAGCAATGGTATCCATGTTTTCAATCAATTGGTTTTTCAAATAAGAATGAAATCCTTCAAAGGCTGTATTAAATCTCTCCTTAAAAGTTATCACATCTTTGTGGTTTGTAATTGCTTTTTTGACGTCCTCTGCCGCAAAAGCCACATAAGGGGTATCGCTTTTTGTAAATATATCATTCTTAAGTTCGGGGAACGCTTCCCAGTATTCTTTCAGCTCTTCAATTTCAGACAAGGGGATACCGCCAAACATGGAGGCATAAAGGTCCCATGTCTCAGTGTCATCAAAGGAGTCCACATACCTTGGAATGTTCAAATTATATTCATTTTTACGAATGGTCTCCCGGTTTACAAGTTGAGCATATTTTTTCACGGTTTTTCTACGAAACACAGCATCAGCAATTTTTTTAATATCTGATGCTCTCAGCTTATTATTTTTGCCTTCTTTGACAAAGTCTTTTGAGGCATCAATGATCAAAACGTCAGTATTCTCACGTTTTTGCTTTAAAACCATAATAATTGTGGGAATGCCTGTGCCAAAGAAGATATTGGCAGGCAAGCCGATAATCGTATCAATATGGTTGTTTTCAATAAGATTTTTGCGAATTTCACCCTCTTCACCTCCACGGAACAATACCCCATGGGGAAGTACGATGGTCATAATTCCATCGGGTTTTACATGATAAAGGTCGTGGAGCAAAAATGCAAAATCTGCCTTTGTCTTTGGTGCCAAGCCAAATCGTGCATAACGTGGGTCGGTTTCTTTATTGGTTGAATCCCATCTTTGGGAATAAGGGGGATTGGATACGACAGCATCCACATAAAGAGGATTGTATGTATGAATGGGGTCATTTTCATCAAAAAACGGCCAGTCCTCTTCCAAGGTATCACCATTGCGTGTGACAATGTTATCTGGCAGAATTCCACGCATCACTAAATTCATGCGGGTAAGGTTATAGGTGTTTTGCTTCAGCTCTTGGGCATAGTATTTTATATTGTTTTCGTTGCTTATATGCTTTGATACGGACTTGCCGATATTAATGAGTAATGACCCGGAGCCACTGGTTGGATCGTATATTTCAATTTTATTTTTATCTTTTAAATGCTCTGCCACAATTTCTGACATTAAAACGGCCACTTCATGGGGGGTGTAGAATTCACCGGCTTTTTTCCCAGCATTGGCGGCAAACATACCGATTAAGTATTCATAGATAAACCCTAAAATATCGTAGTCTTGTTTACCATCCATGGGGATGTCTTTGATAAGCTGTATCAGTTCACTGACTGCTTTTGTTCGGGAGCTTTCACTATCACCAAGCTTGGAAAGCCCTGTTTGCAGCGTATCAAAAACTCCGTCAAAAACCTTCTTGTGGGATTTGTTGATCAGTCGGCTAAATGCAGAAAGTGCATCCCTAACATTAGAGATACCAAAATCTTTTCCCATTTCAATCCATGTGGAAAACAAATCTTTATATGCAATAAAATAACCTATACCGTTTTGAATGAATTCAACCGTGCTTTCATCTTCTTCGGTAAGCTTTTTAATATCCTCAGCCATAAAATCTTTTTCTTTTAAAAATTTTAATTCTTTGTCAGAAAGATATTTATAAAAGATAAAACCTAAAATATAGTCTTTGTATTCATTGGCCTCGATTTTGGAACGCATGGCATTTGCCTGTTCCCATATCTTTGCAGCCAGTTGTTGTTTATTCATTAACTTGCACTATCCCCCTTCTCTATCTGTAACTAAATGAATTACTACGTATATTACTTTCATACAACCATTTTAAATTTTTCCTCATCGTAATATTTTTTCATATCTTTTAATAAACCATTTAAAAATATATTGGTTTCATCTTTTATCATTTCTAGATCTTCTAAAATATAATCTCGCCCACATTCCACAAAAGAAAGGGTTCCATGGGCTAATTGATTTCGCTTATCTTTGACATCTTCAAGAACCCTTCCGCCATGACAACCCTCCGGTGTGTTAAATAAAATACCATGGGTTAAACATACTTGCCTTATCTTCTCAGCGTTCAAATTACCGCTAATATCTGTAGCTTTTCGATCTAGGATAATGGTTTGATTGTCTAAGATAGAGCTAATTATTTGGTTAGCTTTATCTCTATAAGAATTGTAATGTGCTTTTTTATCATAAACTTGATTAATAGTAAAAGAAAACCAAATATCTTTAATTTCATTACTTACTTTTTGATATGACAAATTTTGATTTTTCAATTCTTCGTAAATTTCTAAAATTCCACCCATTACCGAAGATTCAACTAAATTATAAATCATTATTCTGTTTTCTGTTGACCTACGGCAGGAAGTCCATATTCCATTAGAATTGCATCCCGTTCCTTTAGAGAATTTACGAAATTTTCTTTAATTAGTTTTTTTCCTATACCGCCTTCATCGCCATACATTGCATAAATCGTCTCTTCTTTCTTCTGATTTACATAAAATAACTTTTGCATCTTTGAAGTTAACTCATTTATAGAGCTCTCATCTAAAACTTTTCCGCTTTTTTCAACTGTTTTCCTTATCCACTGCTCTACACTGTCTATCGCAGGGTGTCCATCGCTGCTTTTTTTATATCCTAACATATAGATACCTACCTACCTACTATATTTTTTGCATTCTATACCATTATAGTTAAACGTAGAGGACTGAATTCTGTGTAATGTCTCTTAAGAAAGAATGTTTAAATTATATTATTAATATACAGGAAATAGCTCCATATTTCAACTATCATATTTCTAATGTTTTTAATTAAATATTTTTAAATGCTAAAATAAAAAAAATTTTTTTAGAAAAAAATGTAAGAAAAAACAAGCATTTACTCCCGTTCTTTTATGGTGACTTTTATAGGATCTCCTGCTTGTTTGCCGATCTTCACTCTGAGGACCTTTTGTATTCCGATGATATAACACTCGCTACCGTCGGGGTTTTTAATACCCATATTAACAATGCTTCCATCATAGGGCTCACCGTCAAAGGTGGCGTGAGCTTTCACTCTACCCTTACCAAATTCAGATTTAATATCATATGGAAATTCAACATATGCACCGTCTTTGTCAGGAACTTTTTTTACAATTAAGCCATTGACAATATGGGATAAATTCCATATAATAATATTAGGATTAAAACATATCCTAAAGAAAACAGGTGAACATATTGGAATTTGAAATCATTTTATACACAAAAGAAAACGGAGATAAACCCGTAGAGGAGTTTATCGACAGCTTAGATGAAAAAATGAAAGCAAAGGTCTTATTCGGCATTAGGCTTTTGAAAGCCAATGGGAATGAGCTGCGTGAACCGCACACAAAACCGATAGGCAACGGTATTTTCGAGCTTAGAGAGCAACAAGCGAATAACATTAGCCGAGTGTTATATTTTTTCACAATTGGTAGAAAAATAATACTAACAAATGGATTTATCAAGAAAACACAAAAGACCCCACCAAATGAACTTGATATTGCCGAAAAGTACCGAAAAGATTATCTTAAAAGATATGGAAAGGAGTTATAAGAATATGCGTGATGATTTTGATAAACTTTTAGAAAAAAATCTTAAAAACCCAAAATTTAAAAAAGAATGGGATGCTCTTGAGCCGGAATTTAATATTGTTCAAGCTTTAATTAATGCAAGAAAGACACAGCATTTAACCCAAAAAGATCTTTCTTTGAGAACGGGAATAGACCAAGGCGACATTAGCAAGCTTGAAAACGGAAATGCAAACCCCACCATAGCCCTTTTGCAAAGACTTGCTGAGGGAATGAATATGGCTTTAAAGGTTGAATTTGTTCCAAAAGAATAGCAAACTAAGCCATAAAACAAAGATGCCCCCTACAAAGATGATTTATCGCTTGTATTGGGCTATTTTTTGTCATTTAACTTCCTGCTCCAATTTATCAAAAATCTTATCACTAAAAAAATTTTATTTGGTCAATTATTCTTTTTAAGCCTTTTTTCCCTGCGCTATCTTTTCTCCCTGCACTATACACTCCAACTCCACCCATTGACGTCATGATAAATCATCAATTTACTCATACCCGCATCGATTGTAATGTTTTCACCGGTAATGAATTCAGCTTGGTTTTATTTCCCTTGAATCTGTCAACAATATGCCATATACTGATACTAATTGATACTACTACATATCAGACAGATCCGGAGGTAACCATGAACACAAAAGAATTTGTAAATATGATGAATGACAAGCATTTTTTCGACCTTAAAAGGATGCAATATAAGTATTCCCCCGAAAGTGTTGCGGAGCTAATGGAAACTCTAAAAGAAATGAGCTATTCTGAAATAGCTTTAAAAGATTTCCGGGGGCAACCCTGTGTATATCTACCTGCTCAAAGCCTTGTGCCCACCGGCATTGTGAAAAAGCTCTTGGCTATCAATGCCTCAAAAGAAAGCTTTGGGCTAAAGGCCATGGAAGAAGAGATTGACGCTACCCTCCAAATTGAAAATATTCAATCCAATAGAGATAGCATACGGAAAATCCTACAGGGCTTTGCTCCCACCAGTAAAGAAGAAGATCGCATTTGGGGAATGAAAAAGGGACTCGAATTCATCAGTGACCCCACCAATAAGATTACAGAAGAGAATCTACATCATCTTTATATTCTGTCAGTAGGAAATTTTTTAGAGCAAAATGATGAACTACCTCCAGACAGCTTTTATCGAAACGACAAGGTTTTTGTTGTGGGAAATAAGTCATATCACGAGGGGCTCAATGCAAATGAACTTCCTGAATTTATGAGGGAACTTTTGAAATTTGCAAATCAAAAAGATGACATCCCCGAGTTGGTAAAAGCTTGTATCCTGCACTTTTATATGGCTTATCTGCACCCATACTTTGACGGTAACGGCAGAACAGCGCGTCTTTTACACCTATGGTATTTGGTGCAGCAAGGGTTTTCCTCCACCCTATTTTATACTTTTTCCGGGCATATTAATAACTCAAAAAACAAGTATTACAATAGCTTTCTAACTATTGAAAATAATTATAAAATTAGCAAGATTCTCGACATTACACCCTTCATCCGTTATATGAAGGAAAATGTTTACGACAAGATCCACACCACAATGGATGCTGCCCCTGTTATGGAACTCTTTACTCAAGCCATGGGAAATGGCAAGATTACCGAGAAAGAGCGTGATCTGTGGAACTTTGTTCTCTCTGCGTATGGAAACGGACAGTTCTCTACCAAACAGCTGGAAAAGGATTTCGGCAATGCTGCCTATGCCACTATTCGTAGCTTTGTGCTGAAGTTTACGGAGTTGGGATTGCTATCTTCACAACAATTTGGAAATCGAGTGAAGTATAAAGTTAATGGATAGTAAAAAAAATTATAGACATAAAGAAAAGTAAGTGTTAAAATAAAAGCGACATTATTGTCTCTTTTATTGTTTTGGGGGTGAAATCTTGACTAAAGGTGAAAAGGCAAAAGAAAGCATAGCACAAGCAGCGCAGGAATTGTTTCGCTCAAAAGGCTTTGCAAGCACCAGTATGTCGGATATTTGTGATGCTACGGGCTTTAGCCGAGGTGGACTATACCGGCACTATTCCTCTACAAAAGAAATCTATCTTCATATTTTAGAGGGAGAAACCGAAAAAAGTGATGAGGTTTTTCGGCAATCATTAAAGGCAATCCCACCGCTCCGATTACTTGAGCTTTTTTTCTCTGCAAGGGCTGAAGAGCTATCTGCCTCAAACTATTGCACCGATATTTCTGCCTATGAGCTTTGCCGCTTGTATCCCGAATGTAAAAGCATTTTGGCAAAGCGAGCAGAGATTGCCGCAAAAAGGCTGGAGGAGATCTTGACACTCTGCTTTAATGACCATACTTTGTGTCTTTCCTCACCTAAAGATATAGCTCTACAAATGTTGTTTATTTTAGAGGGTATTGGTCTTGCACAACCATTTTTAAAACTTAAAAAAGAAGAAATTGAGCATCAACTACAACTTATCATTAAGCCATTTAGGAGATAGATATTATGGTTAGTTTTATAGCGTTTTCACTTTTGCTTAACTGGGTGCTTTTCACCTTGACTATGGTTATCACACAGGCGGACATCGGGATTATTCAGCCCATGTCAAAATTTATGTGGAACACACGAATAATGAAAATGAGCAATCCCCCCTTATCGCTTATGATGAAACAGTATGAGCGCAAGAGCTTTATTATGGTGCTTATCTGGGTTTTAATACTTAACGGTGGAATCAACCTCTTGATGTATGTTTTGGGCAGCACTAAGATAGGACTTTCCATAGTTTTTTTACAAGGGGTATTGATGGGTAATATACTTGGGCAGGCAGACGAGAAAACAAAGATATATGGTGTCGTGACATTAATTTTTGAGCTGTCTGCATTTACCGTTTCAGGCTGTCTAGGATTTTATGGCAGAGCAGATTTATGGTGGGTTTCTTCTATTTTGCTTGCTGAAAATGCTATTGCCGAAGCCTGTGGAGTTTTAGTTGGTGCGCAAGGTGTTCCGGGTGTGGATGCGGTTAGAGAAAAACAGTTTAAGTAACGGCTTTATGATCTGCCACACGGTAGTTCTTTTTTACGAAAAACGGAAACTTTGAACTTTTGAACAATATTTAAATTGGAAAAAAAGATATGACGTTACCGCCAAGACCACAAAGGGATTGGCGGTTAAGATTGTGGTAAAGAATGTAATTAAGAAATTTTTAATGTATGACCAAAATTTCATTCTTTTCACTTAATCTTTTTGAAAGCAATACTTTCATTTGCATATATAAAGACATACTAATAATTTTTTCATCTTACAACCTACTTTTTATTTACTTTATCCAATCATTAACATGGTTCGTTATCTGTTGCAATTCCTCCAGGGTGAAATGTCATTTATTTCACCACTTTCTCCCACAAACCATGCTTATTACAAAAGGCATATAGCTTTCCGCCGTACATTTTAGGGAAACGCAGCTCGGCATCTTGTTCCGGATAGAGTTTTACTAGTAGCACCCTATCAAACATAACATAGGCAACAAAAGAAATGTAGTGGTCCTTTCTCATTTCGTGAGGAATGGTGATATAGTAATCCTCCTCTACCTTTTCTATCTTGAGCTTATGGGTTTCATCTTCGGGCATCGCTTGCAAAGCAGATAGTTTCCTCCCACAGCATGAAATTTCCGTATCACCGGTTGCAGTTATCACATTTCCACAATCGTTACAAACATAAAATTTTACTCTTTTCATATTCCCTCCATTGGTGTCATTAGGCTCCAAATGACCTGATAATATTTTTTCAATATTGACACCTAAAATTGCAGACAACTCCTGTAACAAGGATACATCTGGGCAGCCTAAGCCTCGTTCCCATTTAGAAATGGTTTTATCACTGATATTCATTACCTCTGCAATTTCTTTTTGTGTCATATTTTTTTCTTTTCTTAAGTCAAAAATTAATTTTCCCACCTTTTTACAATCCATTCGGTTCACCTCCATCATTTATTTTAGTCGTAATTTTAGTTTTTTTCAATCAACGCTCCGTAGAGTTAAATCTAATTTTAATTCTGTGGTGATAGTACAAGGAGGGTTCCCAACTAAATCCACAATACTAATAGTATTTCGTAATAGCTTTTCAATATCATCCACCTCGTCTAATAGGACTATGGTTGATTCAATGATGATTGTCGTACATCTTGCTCATTGCTATTCATTTTATGATTTATTTCTTATTACTTAATTCTTTTTGAATATATTCAGTACATTCTATACATTCTTCATTGTCAAGTCAATTCTTAAAAATTCAAAAAAAAAACCGTCTGCTATTTACAGCAGACGGTTTTTAAAACTTTTTTTAAGTTGTTATTTTTTCTTGACGGGATAACAAACCTCGGTGACATACTCTTCAGGATTCTGT
>CAYWVS010000031.1:0-35091 GCA_964461765.1 uncultured Anaerovorax sp. | reverse complement strand
TTGTTCCTGCCCTCTATGACTAAAGGTACTGCTACCGTCTCCTTGTCTGTGAGTTTTTTGCTCTGGTTGAGCCTTCTTTGATTCCCCATGACCGTGAGAATTCCGTTCAGTGGATTCTAATCCATGAGATCTATGCTCTTGTTTTCCATGTCTTTGATCTGTATTTTTTTCCGTTGTACGTTGTGGTTGAACCTTTTTTTGATCCATTCTGCTTGATACATTGGTGGCAGCTTTAACCACTACCTTTGTCTCATTCTCTTGCTTATTTTCATTGGTATGCTTAGAGGTGACTTTAACAATCTTGGTCTCCGTGTCACCTTTCCCTCTTAAAATAGTATTCTTTACAGCAGTGGCATCCATATCTTTTATGACACTCATATGGCTCTTTACCTCTATGCCCATGGATTGAATTTTCTCCATCAAATCTTTGCTGGACATATCCAGTTCCTTCGCCAGCTCATAAACCTTTATATTTGACATATGAACACTCCTTTCATTCTGTTATTTTTTTAATTTCCTCTGAAATTACTTTTGCAAAGTTGCTATCTAAAATAGCAAATACACCTTTGCCCTTTAATCCTAATCTTTCAAACTCTTCCTCTGAATCTTTCAAATAAAGAAGTGGAATTTTTTGTTTTTCTGATAAAGCTTTCATTTTTTTAACGGTATTTTCTGCCAAATCTCCGGTTAATATCAAAAGCTTTACTTTATTCTTATTTGCCGCCATGATACAAGTGTTGTATCCGGCTATAAGGTTTCGCGACTTTTTTGCAAAACCTAAATAGCTATAAATCTTTTCCCTCATCCGGTAAAAGTTCCTTTAATATATGATTAAGTTGTTCTTCGTTTACATTGCATTTTAAGCTTCGATTGATAGCTTTTCTTTTTTTTGCTTTTTCAAAACAATCTTTTTCTTTACATAGATAAACGCCTCTGCCGTTTGCTTTACCTGTTTCGTCGATCAACAAGGTTGTTTCATCCTGTAACACCAGTCTGATGAGTTCTTGCTTGGGTTTTGATGTCATGCAGCCTACGCAACGTCGCATGGGGACTTTTTTATTCTTCATTTTCTTCCCATTCCTCCGAAAAATCTTCATCTTCAAAGGATAAGGCTTCATCCTCTTCCGGCATCTCCTCTACCTCAGATTCTAAATCGAAGGGACCGTATTGGGAATGGCTTTTAATATCTATTTTCCAGTTGCAAAGCTTTGCAGCCAATCTAACATTTTGACCTTCTTTACCGATGGCTAAGGATAGCTGAAAATCTGGTACTACGGCTATGGCAGATTTTTCGTCTTGGTCTAAAATTACTTTTTCCACCTTGGCCGGGCTTAAAGCACTGACGATCAATTGTTCCGGATCATCGCTCCATGTTATAATATCGATTTTTTCCCCAAAAATCTCATCTACTACTGCTTGAACCCGGGTACCCTTATTTCCTACACAGGAACCTACAGGATCAATATTTTCATCGGATGTAGATACTGCCATCTTTGTTCTGGAGCCTGCCTCTCTGGAAATGCTTCGGATTTCCACTGTTCCGTCCATGATTTCCGGAACTTCCAGTTCAAATAACTTTCGCACCAGACCGGGGTGGGATCGGGAAAGAAAAACCTGAGGTCCTTTGGGAGTCTTTTTTACATCCATGATATAGACTCGGATTCTGTTGTTAACCTCATACCTTTCACCGTAAACCTGTTCCGTAGCAGATAAAATTCCTTCTGTCTTACCCAAATTGATAAATACGGTTTCATTGCTAATTCTTTGAACGTATCCTGTGATGATATTTCCTACTTTATTGGAGTAATCGTCAAAGATCATCCCTCTTTCTGCCTCTCTAATTCGCTGAACCACTACTTGTTTTGCGGTCTGAGCTGCAATTCTGCCAAAATCCTTTGGTGTAACTTTGTTTTCTACCACATCCCCAATTTCATATTTTCTATCGATCTCACGGGCATCCTCCAAGGAGATTTGAGATAATTTGTCCTCTACGGTTTCCACTACATCCTTATGCATGTAAACGTCAATGTCTCCCGTTTCTTTATCGATGTTTACTCTTACGTTTTGTGCCGTCCCATAATTCTTCTTGTATGCAGATACCAATGCTGATTCTATGGCTTCGATTAACATTTCTTTTGAAATATTTTTTTCTTTCTCAAGTTCTTCAACAGCTCGGATAAATTCTTTATTCATTTTTTTCTTCATTCCTCCTTAGAAAATGACAGCCAATTTTGTCTTTGCCGCCATTTTAAAATCTACCTTTATTACATTTCCTTCTTCATCGGAGATTATAATTTTATCCTCCTCTAAGCCTATGAGCTTACCTGTAAGGGTTTTTTTACCATCCAACGCCTTATATAGTTGAAGGGTAACCATACTTCCTGCAAATCTCTTGAAATCTTTCTCCCGTAACAAAACCCTGTCCATACCCGGAGAGGAAACCTCTAAATAATAGTTTTGTTCTATGGGATCCAATTCGTCTAGCTTTGCACTTAAAAATCTGCTGACCTTTTCGCAATCATCCGTACCGATTCCTAAGTTAAGTTTAGTCTCTGAATCTGTTGTATGGAAAGGATTTTCTTGGAATACTTCCTGAGTATCCCTATCAATGTAAACTCGCAAAAACCAGTCTTTTACTTCTTTTACAAACTCTACATTATATAACTCGTATCCATTTTCTTTTAAGAAAGGTTCCAGCACTTCTTCGATCAATTCTTTTATAGGTTTCTTTGCCATCTCGATCCTTTCAACCATAGATTTTTCTAAATGTTAAAAATGAAAGAGTGGGATTTGCCCACTCTTTGCTCCATACCATCTAGTGTTTTCTCCAATTATCTTAACACATTGAGTCTTTCAACGCAACAGTTATTTTTGGGATTTTAATAGGTTTTTCTTTGGCATGCCACGCCTGAATCTATAGCAGCTTGATGGACAGCTTTAGAAACTGCCTCTCCTACTCTGTTGTCAAAAGCTGGGATAATAATATAGTCTTCCTTCAGCTCTTCATCACTGATGAGGCTTGCTATGGCTTCTGCTGCTGCCAACTTCATACTTTCGTTGATGTCGGAGGCACCGGCATCCAATGCACCCCTGAAAATTCCGGGAAAAGCCAATACATTGTTAATTTGGTTGGGGAAATCGGATCTTCCGGTTCCCACAATTCGAGCACCTGCCTTTTTCGCAAGCTCCGGTAAGATTTCAGGATCCGGATTTGCCATAGGAAGGACGATAGCATCCTTAGCCATACTGTTAACCATTTCTTCTGTAACTATATTTTTAACAGAGACACCGATAAATACATCGGCACCCTCCATAGCTTCCTTCAATCCACCCTTTCGTTGTTCCTTATTGGTCATTTCAGCGATTTCCTGATGAACCCAGTTGCTGTAAGTTTCTTCTCTGTTCAGCATACCCTTGCTGCCACAGACAAACATATCCTTCACACCCAAACCCATAAGCATCTTTGTTATGGCAGAGCCTGCCGCTCCTGCACCACTCATAGCTATGGTTATGTCACTCCAGGATTTCCCCACAATTTTTAAAGCATTGATCAAACCTGCTACTACAACTACTGCAGTTCCGTGTTGATCATCGTGAAAAACCGGAATATTGAGCTGCTCCTTTAAAGCTCTTTCTATTTCTACGCATCTAGGTGAAGAGATATCTTCTAAATTGATGCCTCCAAAGACAGGCTCAATCAGCTTTACGGTTTTCACAATGTCTTCTACCGTTTTAGATGCAACACAGATAGGGAAGGCATCTACGCCGCCAAATTCTTTAAACAGTACCGCCTTACCCTCCATAACAGGCAATGCTGCCTCGGGACCTATATCTCCTAACCCTAAGACTGCAGTACCATCTGTAACGATTGCTACGAGATTACCTTTGGCTGTATATTGATATACAGAGTCCGGATGGTCATGGATAACCTTACAAGGCTCTGCTACTCCCGGTGTATAGGCCACCGATAGATCGTACTTGTTGCTTACGGGTACTTTGGAAGCGACTTCTATTTTTCCCTTCCATTTCGTATGTAGGTCTAATGCTTCTTTTTGTATGGACATAACTTTACCTTCCTCGATTTTTTTAGTTACTCATTAAATATTTCAACTTTTATTCTACAATAACACCATCTTCATCAACTTTTAATGCTTCTTCACCTTGCTGAGGCATCTTAGCTTTGATACTGGCCTTTAATTTATCTTCTATGCTTTTTAAGATTTCTTTATTCTCAGCTAAATAATTTTTTACATTTTCTCGACCTTGTCCTATACGGTTTCCATCATAGCTGTACCAAGCACCGGCCTTCTCCACAACCTTAGCTTCCACTGCACAATCAAGGACGTCTCCCTCTCTGGAGATTCCCTTTCCATACATGATGTCAAATTCAGCCTGCTTAAAGGGCGGAGCCACTTTATTTTTCACAATTTTAACTCTGGTGCGGTTGCCCAAAACAGCATCCCCCATTTTAATGCTCTCTACCTTTCGCACATCAAATCGCATGGAGGAGTAAAACTTAAGTGCTCTTCCCCCTGTGGTGACCTCAGGACTTCCGAACATAACGCCAACTTTTTCTCTCAATTGGTTAATGAACACAGCAGAGGTATTGGATTTACTCACGACCCCTGCTAATTTTCTCAAGGCCTGAGACATCAATCTGGCTTGCAATCCTACGTGGCTGTCTCCCATATCACCTTGAATTTCAGCCTTAGGTACCAAAGCAGCTACCGAGTCTATGACTACGATGTCGATAGCTCCACTCCTCACCAGCATTTCACAGATTTCCAAAGCCTGCTCTCCTGTATCCGGCTGTGACACGATGAGTTCGTCGATATCTACTCCCAGGTTTCTGGCATAATCAGGATCCAGTGCGTGTTCTGCATCTATAAATGCGGCTTTGCCGCCTAACTTTTGTGCTTCTGCAATAATATGTAAGGTTAAGGTGGTTTTTCCTGAGGACTCCGGTCCGTAAATTTCTACAATACGACCCCTCGGAATTCCTCCTATCCCTGTGGCCAAATCAATGCTTACAGCACCTGTAGGAATTGCTTCTATATTCATCTTGGCTGCATCATCACCCAATTTCATAATGGAGCCTTTTCCGAATTGTTTTTCTATCTGAAGCATGGCTGCTTCTAACGCTTTTTCTCTATCATCTTTATTCGTTGCCATCTTTTCCTCCGTATTCTTTTGAAGAACATTTGTTCTATTTCATACTAACCTAATTTAAGGCATTGGTCAAGTGTTTTTTTCAGTTCTTCAAAATTTTTTCTAGCTTTTTTTATTTATCCTTAGGTTTTATAAACTTTATTATAGCAAAAATATTTACATTGTCAAGCATTTTTTACATATTTTGTAAAAAATATACTTTTTAAATTCAACTGATTTAATAGAATATAAAATCAGTTGTCGTGCAATAATTTATTTTTAAATACATATTTCATACATTATCTAAACACAAAGTAAAACACAGATTTTTCATACTTTATATAAACCCAAAGTAAAACACTGATGATTATATACATCAGTGTTTTCTTTATTCATAGTTTGATTGTACTATCTAGCTAAGGTTGCAATATTAACTCCGCTGATTTTTTTATAGTCTACCTTGTATCCTAACTTTTCAAAATCTCTGATCTTGATAAAGGTTTTTCCGTCAGCTACCATACCTTGCATTTCAATGTTTTTTCCATCTCTTACAATGTATGCTTTCTTTGCTTTGTTATCCCAACCTACTTCTTCCCCAAAAGCTTCTCCTATGCTTCTCAGTGGAAGATATATGCTTCCGGATACTATCTTATAAGGAATGTCTTCATTGCTGTCGTTTCCCCCAAACACGCTTAAATCTGCTTTTCTGGAATACTGAACCATGGCCATGGTGTCGTATTTATCCCAAACGATTTCAGCTTTTACAATAGGATTCTCGGCACTGAGTTTTTTCTCCCAAGAAGTAACAAAATCCTCTAATGATACAACTGTCCCTGCAGGACCATTTACAGTTACCTTCGCAGGAATGGTTTTGCTCACTCCATCAATCTTCAGTAAGGATTTTCCTTTTAATATTACATTGACATTTTCAACTGTGTTATATGCACCGCCAACCTTTGTAGTGGTAGTAGTATAGGAAGATTGAGCGAAATCTTTAAACTCATCGCTAACCATAATTGTATCAACATAGCCTTTTAAGGTATTGAGTTGACTGATTAACAGCATTTTATTTTCTTTAATCATTGAAATCAATTCAGCACTGGTTTCCTTATCCAATCCGTACTTTTCCATAGAACCGGAATTGATATAAGTCGTTAAAGCAGCGATAAATTCATCATTGTTATTGACAATGTACTCAATGGAGCCTTTGCAAACATTAAACAGTTGCTCTAAAGTCAATGATGTTTTATATCCGTTAGCTACTTGTGTAACACATCCGGGAGAATAATTTTTAAAGGCATTACTTAAAAAATCGATTTCTTTTTGACCTAATACGTACTGTTGGTCAATATATGCTGTACCCATTTGTGCCATATCAGAAACGTCTGCAATTTGTATGTATTTGGCATCCCCTAATACTTGATTTGCTGCATTTTTAACCGTGTATGCATATTCACTCATTTCAGGGTCAAACATAAAAATGATATCCATGATTCCTAAGAAATACTCTTTTGAAATGTAGATTCCTTTATCTCCCTGTAAAATCAGATTGCCTAAGGAAATATTTTTATCTTTTATGGTTGCATTCAGGTTAAGATCAACCCCTAACTTGTTGTTGTAATCTAGCTTCCCTGTAAACGATAAGGACATCTTATTCCCTAAGTCTATCTCATCAAAAGGTATGGAGCTAAAATCCCCTCCCAATGATGTAATGTACTCTTTGATAGCCTTTTGATCCATGGTTAAATCCACAGTACCACTAACTTCAGCAGATTTCACAGATGTAATTTCACTGTAAAAATTCAACATGCCGATATCTGTGGTGGTACACCCCGCTAAGACAGCAATCATCATCATTACAGTCACTGCAATAGCCAGCATTCTTTTTTTCATCTTTTCACCTATCCTTTTCTCTTAATTGTCTTTTAATATAAACATAGATATCTCTTTAATTTGGATTATATCATAAAGTTTTCTAAATTCCTATATTTTCAATTGAATTTTTTCAAGAATTTACTTAAAATTTACAATATCATTCCAATTATATTCCAAATTTTACAATTCTTTTTTTATATTTAAAATGTTAGTATGATAAAATAATTATTTCAAAGTAATTCAATTATTCAATAATTTTATTAATCATATCCAACATATAAAGAACCGAATAATTCCGATTCCATTCACGGCTTACATTCCTCATTCTGCATTCCTTCACTTCCATTTTATCGTCGAAGATCACACAGACATAAACCAATCCTACAGGCTTTTCTTCCGTTCCCCCGCCGGGCCCCGCTATCCCTGTTACAGAGATGCAAATTCTGCTTCCTGTCTTTGCCTTTAGCCCTTGAGCCATTTCTATGGCCGTCTCTTGGCTGACAGCACCAAACTGATCTAACGTCTCTTTTTTTACACCCAGTTCCGCCATCTTTGCATCATTGCTATAGGTGACAAAGCCTCTGTCAAAAACTGCCGAAATTCCAGGGATGTCCGTCATGGTACGGGCAAACAGGCCACCAGTGCAGGATTCTGCACTTGATATGGTCAAGTTTCTCTCAATCAGTTTTTTGCCGATGGCATCACCCATGCTTTCATCGTCATAACTGAAAACGTATTGTCCAACCCGTTCATTTACCTTTACAATCATCTGATCCACTGCCTCTTTGGCCTCTTCCAAGGTGGCTCTCTTGGAGGCGATCCTCAGGCAAGCTTCCCCTTCTTTGGCATAAGTGGCTAAGGTAGGATCTGTTTGAGCATCGATCAAATCTTGAACAGCATGCTCTAAAGCGGATTCGCCGATTCCAAAGGTTCTCAACATACGATAAAAGATAACTGAATCGGATTTTTTTTGAAGGTATGGTTTTACGCCCAACTCAAACATCCTCACCATTTCACGAGGAGGCCCCGGCATACACATGATAATCTTTCCGTTTTCTTCTATAACAAACCCTGGAGCTGTACCAGCATCATTGTTAAGAATGGTAGCTTTGGACGGAATATAGGCTTGCTTCTTATTGTTTTCCGTCATGACTCTGCCCAATCTCTTAAAGTAGCTTTCTATATACTCCAAGGTGGGCTCATGCAACACCAAATGATCGTTAAAGGCTTCTGCTGCAATCTCCTTGGTGAGGTCGTCCTGAGTAGGTCCCAAGCCTCCTGTGGTAATAATCAAATCACACTCCTGAAAAGCGTGGTGGATCAAATTCTTCAATCTTCCCGGGTTGTCCCCCACGGTGTAATGGTACATCACATCAATTCCCAGTAAATTCAATTGCTGAGATAAATAAACAGAGTTGGTATTGGTAATTTGACCAAACAAAATCTCCGTTCCTACGGTTAAAATTGCCGACTTCATCTTTTCCTCCTGTCATTTATTTTTATTAATTAATTTTAAATAAAATTCTTTTTTATTTGTCATTTATAAATTAAAAGCTTGTTAATAAAAAAATTTAAACTTATAAGTTCTAAATTACTTCATTGAAAAAACCTTTTTATTTTTGACCATATATTCAATTCCTGAGTAGACGGTCAGTGCCACTGCACACCAAAGCATGATTTGAGCAAAGGGGAAATTAATGAGGGAAAAAGGCCAATTTTTCAAAAGAATAGCGGTGATAGCTACCATCTGAAAAATGGTTTTTAACTTTCCGGAGTTTCCTGCGGCGATAACGATTCCCTCACTGGCTGCTACGGATCTTAATGCTGTAATGGTAAACTCTCTGGCAAGAATAATCACTACCATCCAAGCAGCGATATCACCCAACTCCACCAAGCAGACCAAAGCGGAAACCACCAACAATTTGTCAGCCAAGGGATCCATAAGCTTTCCAAAGTTGGATACCAGATTGTACTTCCTGGCAATATATCCATCTAAAGCGTCTGTAGCTGAAGCTATGACAAATATAGCTGCTGCCCAATAATAATAGCCCATCATGAGCACCACGATAAACACAGGGATAAGGATAATCCTCAACATAGTCAATTGATTCGGTAAATTCATTCTTTTATCACTCCTACTAAGTCATAGTCATAGGCATCTGTAATTTCCACCTTGACCATGTCTCCAATTTTAATTGTTTCTTCCAGATTAGTATTGCCTAATGGAGAAAAGATAACCGAAGGATCAATTTCCGGAGCATCATATCTGCTTCGACCGATGTATGCCACCTTTCCATCTTCCTCAGTTTCTATGTCTTCCACTAAAACCTCCAGAATCTTCCCGATTTTTTCTTTGTTGGAGGTCAGAGAAATTTCCATCTGAGCAGTAAGAAGTGCATCTCTTCTCTTTTCCTTGGTGGTTTCTCGCACCTGTCCCTTCATTTTGGCAGCGGATGTTCCCTCCTCCTTTGAATAGGCAAATACCCCCAACCTTTCAAATTTTACAGTCTCCACAAAATCCAGTAGCTCTAAAAAGTCCTCCTGAGTTTCTCCCGGAAAGCCTGTAATCAAGGTGGTTCGAATGTGGATGTCCGGAATAGCTTTCCTCAGTCTTTCAATTGTATGATGAATGGAGGCAGTGGTGGACCTTCTGTTCATGGCTTTTAGGATTTTATCTACACTGTGCTGAATAGGTATATCTATATAATTGCAAATTTTTTCTTCCTCTGCCATAACCTGTATCAATTCATGGGTAATTCGATCTTCATAACAGTACATGAGTCTAATCCACTGAATTCCCTCAACTTTACATAATTTCTTCAAAAGCTCCGGCAAAGCTAAATTTCCATAAAGATCTAAGCCATAAGCAGTCACATCCTGGGCGATGATAATCAGTTCCTTGCATCCGGTTTCCGCCAAACTTTTAGCTTCATTTAATATATCTTCCATTTTTCTGCTTCTGTATCCACCTCGAATGGAAGGAATGACACAATAGGTACAACGATTATCACAACCTTCTGCAATCTTCAAAGTTGCACTGTGGGAGGCTCCCAAGGTCTTTCTAAAAGGGCGTTCCCCATAATCCCTCTGATAATCGCTGAAAAATTGACCTCGCTTGCCACCGGATATCTCTTCCAGTATTTTAGGCAGATTTTCATAATCGTTTACCCCTAGAAAAACATCCACCTCCGGCATTTCCCGATAGAGCTGCTTTTGATATCGTTGAGACAGACAGCCTGTCACCATGAGTATGGTATCCTGGTTTTCCTTAAATTCTGCCATTTCAAAAACAGTCTGTATGGATTCCTTCTTGGCATCGTTAATAAAGCCGCAGGTATTTATCATAATCAAATCCGCTTCCTTTGGGGTTTTCACCATCTCGTGGCCGGAATGCTCCAGAATCCCTGCGGCCACCTCTGAATCCTCCTGATTCTTTAAACAGCCCAGGGTCTCTATATAAAATTTCATGAAATCTCCTTTTCCTTTTCGCTAATGATTTCTTGGCTTTTGTCATTGCTTTGGTTTTCATCTAGCTTTTCATCCATGGCTAGCATTTCCTCCTCTGTGAGGAACACTTGCCTTGGCCTACTACCATCCGCCGGACCTATGATGCCACGGCTTTCCATCATATCCACCAATCGAGCAGCTCGGTTGTATCCTATGCGGAACCGTCTCTGTAGCATGGAAACAGATGCTTGCTTTGATTTTACCACTGTTTCTATGGCCTCTGACAGTAAAGCATCCTCCTCCTCTTCTGCCGCATTGGTGCTGACTTTTTCAATGGAATGAATGACTTCGCTGGCATATTCTGCCTCTCCTTCCATTTGACCCTTAACAAATTCGATAACGCTGTTTACCTCTTTATCAGAAATAAAAGTACCCTGCACACGAATGGGCTTGGCCATACCCAGAGGATTAAAGAGCATGTCTCCCTTTCCTACCAGTTTTTCTGCTCCTCCCATGTCCAAAATAGTTCTTGAGTCAAACTGAGAAGAAACGGCAAAGGCGATTCTCGATGGAATATTGGCCTTAATGACCCCCGTGATAACGTCCACGGAAGGTCTTTGGGTAGCTACAATGAGATGCATACCCGCAGCTCTGGCCATCTGTGCCAATCTACAAATAGATTCCTCCACCTGTGAAGGTGCTGCCATCATCAAGTCTGCCAACTCGTCGATGATGATAACAATCTGAGGCATATATCGTTCATCTTCTTTTTTCTTTTTCACCGCACTGTTGAAGGAGGCCAAATCTCTGACACCTTCCTCTGCAAATTTCTTATATCTGTCCGTCATTTCCGCCACAGCCCAATTTAAAGCTGCCGCCGCTTTTCCCGGATCTGTTACAACAGGAATTAAGAGATGAGGAATCCCATTATAGTTTCCTAATTCTACCACCTTTGGATCGATTAAGACAAATTTCACTTCCTCGGGTTTTGATTTGTAAAGCATGCTGATGATTATGCTATTGATACATACGCTCTTACCGGAACCGGTGGAACCTGCTATAAGCATATGGGGCATGGTCTTCAAATCTGCGGTAATGGCATTTCCGGAAATGTCTTTTCCCACGGAAAAGGTAATTTTGGATGAAGCTTCCTTAAAGTTTTTGGAATCGATGATTTCTCGCAGAGTTACCATATTAATGCTTTCATTTTCCACCTCGATTCCCACTGCCGCTTTACCCGGAATAGGAGCTTCTATACGAATGCTCTTAGCCTCCAAATTCAAGGCAATATCATCGGACAATCTGACGATGCTGTTTACCTTTACTCCTGTACCCGGCTGTATTTCAAAACGGGTGACAGCAGGACCTTTGGTAACCTGCACAACCTTGGCATTGACGTTAAAGTCCTTAAAGGTTTGCTCCAGTTTTGCCGCTTTGGCTTGCAAGCTCTCACCTTTACCTGCATTCTTATCCACGGGAGCGGGATTGAGTAAATCTATGGGAGGCAGCTTATAAGGTTTTACGGGAGTTGCTGCTTTCAGGTTCATTTCTTCAGGGGACAAGGTTGTGGTGGCGGCTTCTGTCTTATTTTCAGGTTTATTCTCAATCTTACTGTCTTGAGCTTCTTTGCTTTGTTCTATAAGGGGTTCCGCAGATACCTTTCTTTGAAGGGACTCCTGCTCCCTTACCTCCTCCCTAGGTGCAGTAGGTGCCGTAGAATCCTCAAAGATAATTTCCTGCTGTTGCTCCGAGGGTCTCTCAAACAAAGTGTCATCCACCATGTAGCTTAAAATCTGCTTTTGACCATGGCTCATGCCGCCTACCGGAGGTGCATAGTCGGCAGATTTCAATTCCAGTGAAGTTTGGTGCTCTCCATAGGTAACCCCGCTCAATTGGGAGGAACTTTTCTTACCCTTTTTATTCTCTTTGCTTAAATCAGGAATCTTTTGCCTCATTTTATAACGAGCCGGTTCCTCTTCCTCTTCTTCTTCTTCGTAATAGGCCATCCGAGCTTCCTCTTCGTCTTCTTCCATTTCACGTCTCATGGCCTTTTTGGCTTTTAATACGTCTAAATGGTGAGACAAGGGAGTTTTGGTAATGAGCATAACAGAAATGATAATCAAGGCGATTGAAAATATGTAAAGACCCATGATTCCAATAACTTTTACTAGAATTAAACCGATGGACATTCCGAAAGCTCCTCCGCTGGCCTTTGCCTGTCCCAGCAAAAACATGGATTTTACGTATTCCATATTAAATGTGTAAGTTTGTCCGTCCAAAAATTGCGCCGCATTCATAATGGAAACACAAAGGAAAATCACGATAAAAAAGACGATGGAACGCAAAGTAATGTGGGCTAACTTTTGGCGGAACATAAGCAGACCATAGACGATCATATAATAAGGAAGTAAATATCCAACCCATCCAAAGGTTCCTAAAATTACGAAATGAATCCCACTTCCCAGCTTTCCTGCCGCTGAGGTCTGCAAAGAAATCACCAAAAAAATCCCCACTGCCATAATGACGATGGACCAAATTTCATCCCTCAGCCTACTTCCGGCAACCTTATCGATATAAGCTTCTGTGCTTTTGGTTTTCGGCTTTGCTTTAGAAGTGGTAGATTTGCTTTTTCCACCGCTACTGCTTGTCTTTGCCTTAGAAGTGGTTTTATTTTTGCTGCCGGGTGGTCGGCCACGTTTTTTTTCTGCTGCCATGAATAACTCCTTAGATCTTTTGATTTACTTGATGAAAAAGGTATAAGCAATGACCGAAGCACCCAAAAGCCAAGTATACACTGAGAAATAAATCAACTTTTTATTGGATACAACCTTAATCATGGTCTTAATCGCTATGAATCCGGAGATTGCTGCTACGGCTACCCCAACCAAAACAGGAATCATCATATTATCCCCTAAGCCGGATTCCAACGCATCCGGTACCTCTAATACCACCGCACCTAAAATTGAGGGAATGGAAATGAGAAAGGCAAATTTTACTGCTGTTTCACGATTCAAGCCTGCTATCAGACCCCCAAACAATGTGGATCCGGATCTGGATACACCGGGGCAAATGGCAATTCCTTGCATGATTCCCACAAGGATAGCATCTCTAAATTTTGTTTTTCTCACATTTTTTTTACCTGCAGGAACTCTTTCTGCAATAAATAAAATGGTTCCTGTAAAGAGTAACCCAATGCCTATGGCCATAAGGGAAAGATAAAAACCATTAAACAGATCGTTGAAGAATACGCCAATGAGTGCCGTAGGAATGGTGGCAACGATAATGAGAAATCCCAATCTTCTGGTGGGATTGGCATCAATACGAGGACCTTTACCTGTAAAGATATCCTTCAAAGTAGCAAACAATTCCACGATCAACTCCCACAAGTCCTTGTAATACACCAAAATCAGTGAAAGTAAAGTTCCTATATGGAGTAAAACAGCGAAGAGCAAAACGCTCTCTCCTTCTATGCCAAAAAAATATTGCAAAAGTGCAAGGTGTCCGGAGCTGCTGATGGGCAGAAATTCTGCCAGCCCCTGTACCAAACCCAATATAACCGCTTCAAATAAAGTCATCCTTTTTTTCCTCGCTTTACCATTTTATTTTTAGTTTACTCTTTATTATGCAATAAATAAATTACAATGTCAAAGGTTTCAGAATGGTGAAATGGAAAATTTTATATAGTTATTATTTTTATCATTTTTGTTCTTTGTCTTTCATTATTTATAAAAGTTAAGTATTACAAATTTAATATTACATAATTATGAATTTTCATAATTCTACAAACTTTCCATTCACAATGATATAAAAATAGTATATAATACTTAGAAAATCAAAAATAAAGGAGAAAATTATGAACAAGAAACCGAATTTAGCAATTGTAGGCGCAACTGGGCTTGTAGGTAGCACGTTTCTGAAAGTTTTAGAGGAAAGAGATTTTCCTTTTGAAAATTTATATATGATGGCTTCCTCAAAGTCTGCAGGTAGCACTGTAACCTTTAAGGGAAAGGATTATGTAGTAGAAGAGCTTACAGAGCATTCCTTTGACAAGCCCATCGATATTGCACTGTTTTCAGCTGGTGGGTCTACCAGTGAAAAGTTTGCACCCATCGCCGCCGCTCACGGATGTGTGGTGGTAGATAACAGCAGTGCTTGGAGAATGGATGACACCGTACCCCTAGTGGTACCTGAAGTGAATGCAGAAGATATTAAATGGAACAAGGGAATCATTGCCAATCCAAACTGCTCTACCATACAGGCAGTAGTCCCCTTAAAGCCCCTTCACGATAAGTACACTATCAAGAGGATTATCTACTCTACTTATCAGGCTGTTTCCGGCACAGGTTTAAAAGGAATCAAGGATTTGGAAGAAGGTCTAAGGGGAAATGACTTAAAGCTGGCATATCCTCACCCCATTGCGGGAAATTGCCTTCCTCACATTGATGTTTTCCAAGAGAATGGATACACCAAAGAGGAAATGAAGATGATCAATGAAACCAGAAAAATTTTCCACGATGATTCTATAGCCATTACAGCTACCACCGTAAGAGTTCCGGTGTTTGATTCTCACAGCGAATCCATCAATCTGGAGTTTGAAAAGCCATTTGAATTGGAAGATGTCAAAGCTCTGCTGACTGCGTTCCCCGGAGTTATCGTTCAAGATGATCCGGCAAACAACGTTTATCCTCTGGCTAGAGAGGCAGCAGGAAGAAACGAAGTATTTGTAGGCAGAATTCGCAGAGACTTCAGCGTGCCCAACGGATTAAACCTATGGGTAGTTGCAGACAACATCCGAAAAGGAGCCGCTACCAATGCGGTACAGATCGCCGAGGAGCTCATTAAGCTATAAACTTAAATTTTTGTGGACATAGTTAATCAGAGTCAAATAATTGTTTGGCTCTGATTATTTTTATAAACTTTTTCAGAAAATGCACAAGAAAAGCCCTTGATTAATAGTATGAAGGTAAGATATTAGATATTAAGCGAGAGGATGTGTATTTATGACACTATTCACAGGTTCCGGAGTGGCCATCGTTACGCCCTTCAAAAAAGGAAAAGTCGATTTTCCCAGTCTGGGTCGGTTGATAGACTGGCAAATTTCCCAAGGTACAGATGCAATAGTTATCTGTGGCACCACCGGGGAAGCTTCCACCTTAAGTGACAAAGAACATATCAAGGTTGTTAAATATACAGTAGATAAAGTAAAGGGTAGGATACCCGTCATTGGAGGTGCGGGTAGCAATGATACGGCTCATGCCATTTACATGTCACTGGAATTAAAAAAAGTAGGCGTAGACGGATTATTATTGGTTACTCCCTACTATAACAAATGTACACAAAAGGGTTTGATCACCCACTATACTGCCATAGCTGATATCGTGCAGCTTCCTATAATTCTTTACTCTGTTCCCGGCAGAACAGGTGTAAACATCAATCCCGAAACTGTGTCGGTTTTAGCAAAGCACCCTTATATTGTAGGTATAAAGGAAGCCAGCGGAAATATCGCTCAGGTGGTGGAAATTGCAAAGTATGTTTCTTCTGACTTTGCTCTATATTCCGGAAATGACGATATGATCGTTCCTTTGCTTTCCGTAGGTGGCAAAGGAGTCATCTCTACTGTAGCAAATATCGCACCAAGGGACACCCACAACATGGTTATTGAATATTTAAATGGTAATACGGAAAAAGCGGCAGAAATGCAGCTGTCCATGAAGCCTTTGATCGATTCATTATTTGTGGAAGTAAATCCCATTCCTGTAAAAGCGGCTCTTTTCCTTATGGGGAAAATCGATCTGGTCTATAGATTACCTTTGATTCCACCTGAAAAAACCACCATGAATCGTCTAAAAAAAGAAATGAAAGAATACGGTCTAATTTAGAAAACTTACATCAATTTTAAATAAAAGCATAAATCATAATTTTAATAAAACATAATTTTATTGTTTTAAATAAAAACATAATTTATTAAATATTGTTTTTTATAAAAAACATAAATTTTTTAATATTGTTTTGAATAAAAAAATATTAAAAATGAAGAACAAAAGGTATAACTGAGTAATTTCTCATTTATACCTTTTTTGTCGATTATCTTTTAACGATTATCAAATATTGATTTATTGATTTCCAAAAGTTCAATACTTTCGTTTGTCTTTCATTTCGTTTAATACTCTTAGAATCTTATTCAAAGTATATTGTATGGAAACTAAAATGATGATCACCACTACTACGATGAATAAAATTACTTGCTCATTAAACACATTCATTCTTATGCCTCTGAAGCAACAATTTCCTTGCCGTCGTAATAATTGCAATTTGGACAAACTCTATGCGGAAGCTTTGGCTCGTGGCACTGAGCACATGTGGATAATCCCGGCGCTGCCATCTTCATGTTTGGCGCTCTTCTTTTGTCTCTACGAGCTTTTGATGTTTTTCTCTTTGGAACTGCCATTTTTACACCTCCTTGTCCTTAAATATAACTGTTACATTATATATTCTCGTATTCGACCTTGTCAATACAATTTTATATTTTTCTTGTAACAGTGAATAGTTTTTTTTCTTCCATATATTAAGTGTGACCAGTAACTAGTTTTTTAATCTTTTCTAAATCAGTGTAATTGATCAAGGATTTAATTTAGAAAATTTTTATTTATTTTGTTACAATTTTAAAAGTATCCCTTGCGATCATCAGCTCTTCGTTTGTTGGAATCAACATAACGGTAACTTTTGAATCTTCTCTGCTAATGATGGTTTCTTTTCCTCTCACCTTATTTTTCACAGGATCCAATTTGATACCTAAGTTTCCTAAATCATTACAAATGACGTCTCTCATGCCGATATCGTTTTCCCCTACACCTGCGGTGAAGATGATGGCATCTACGCCGTTCATTTCTGCGATATAGGCACCGATATAAAATCTAACTTTATGAGCAAATACCTTTAATGCTAAAGCGGCTCTTTCATTTCCTTCAGCAACGGCATTTTCCAAATCTCTAAAGTCACTGCTGATACCGGAAATTCCCAATACACCTGATTTTTTGTTTAGGATTTCTGTAGCTTCACCGGGGTTCAATTTTTCTTTTTCTCTGATGAAGGAAACGATAGCAGGGTCTAAGTCTCCTGATCTGGTTCCCATTACCAATCCCTCTAATGGAGTAAAGCCCATGCTAGTATCGATACAAACACCCCTCTTAATGGCGGATACGGAAGCACCGTTGCCCAGATGGCATGTGATCAGTTTTAAATCCTTAATATTGACCCCTAGAATATCAGAGGCTCTCTCAGCTACATACTTATGACTGGTTCCGTGGAAGCCATAACGTCGGATGCCATATTTTTCGTAAAATTCATATGGAATGGCATAAATATAAGATTCCGGAGGCATAGTCTGATGGAATGCGGTATCAAAAACGCCTACCATAGGAGTGTTGGGCATTAATTCGCGACATGCCGCAATTCCTGCCAGGTTAGGTGGATTATGCAAAGGAGCTAATTCAATGCATTCTTCCAAAGCCTGAATTACATCAGGTGTAATCAATACAGAGCTTGCATATTTCTCTCCGGCGTGAACTACCCTGTGTCCTACAGCACCGATTTCATCCATAGATTTTACAACACCGTGGTCAGGATTCATCACTGCATTCAGCACATGACCGATAGCATCCTTATGATCCTTCATAGGTACTACCTGCTTCACCTTATCCATCCCTGTCTTTTCATGAGAGATCAGTGAACCCTCTAAACCGATTCTTTCTACTAAACCCTTTGCCAACACGCTCTCGTCAGTCATGTCTATGACCTGGTACTTTAAGGACGAGCTGCCACAATTGATTACAAGTACTTTCATTGAATTTTTTCCTCCATTAAATATTCATAAATTGTTTTAAAACAGATTAAGATATCTTGCATTTTTAATGCAGTCATATATCTATGCTTATTATAATATATCTTGAGTATGAATTCATCTATATTTAGCAATTTTTACTAATATTTTTTCCATAAAATCAAAAAACCCTGAATTAAGCTTTAAAATAGGGTGAGTGAACTAAATCTGACCCTCCATAGGCTCCCACTCCTGTAACTAAATGGTAAACATCAGAAGCTTTTATATCATACTCCAACATCTTCACCAAGTAAGAAGAAAGGTCCTTTTGATGCCTCAACCGATTTTGCAAAACCCTCACCTCCTGCCCTCTCATTCTTTTCAGGACAGCTCTGCCTAACGGATCTCCTGCCAATACTCTGCAATAAATTTCTTGACTTTCATCCATTGGGGTAAAATCCTTTTTCGTAAGATTCATGAGTAAATGTATGAGCATCCTTTGCACTCCCGTTTCCGTATAACGCTTTGAAAGGATAGAACGTATTAGAGACTTGGAATTGTATCCAAATTGAATGTTATCCTTTTGTTCCTTTTCTGATTCCCGTAGGGCTTTTTTGATTTTGTGCTCAAGCCCCTCACCTACAGAAAAAATGTCTGCCAATTCCTGGTCCGGTGTGGATATGATTTTATACGTAATAAAAGGCAGAAAGTCCTCCAATGTAACCGGTAGTTTCTGCAATTGGAACCGACTTTCTTGCTGATTTTTAGAAATTTGATCTTTTGAGGCTTCCTCAGGCTTACTTTGAATATCTTGATGAATAACCTCGGGTATGTTTAAATATTCTTCTAATATTCTCCAAGAAGGTTCCGGAAGAAGCTCTGGAATTTTTTGTAGAGTAATATCATCCTTTGGGGATTCCAACATTTTACGAATGGCCATGGCACTGGCCCAGTTTCCCGAAACCTCAAAGGATTTATAACAGCTTCCAAATCGCTTTACAGTTATAGGCGCGATGGAGCTATCTGTAAGAAGCAATTGCTTCAAGTATTCCACTCCTAAAATATTATTGGGGGAGCTGAGCAACTTGCCGTGAGATTCACCAAAGCACTCCTCCAGGGCTCTCTGCCTGGCACGAGGAAAGGATAAGCCTGTACTTAAAAAGTCCTTCAAAGCACTTTTATAATCCGCTCTCTCCCAGGCCAACAGTTCTGCCGTTTCTAAAAGGGGTTTTAGCTGACCGCTTTCACTACCGAAAGATAAGTGAGTCACCTGACGGGTGCTGTTTAAAACTCTCACTGCACCTTTTGCAAAGTGTTCCGCACTGTTGCAGGCATAGATAAAAGGCAACTCTAAAACAAGGCTAATGCCATTTTGCACCGCCATCTTTCCACGAACCCACTTATCCACCATGGCCGGTTCACCTCTTTGGGTAAAATTTCCACTCATGACGGAAATAGAGGTATCTGTGTCTAAAGCCTTTAAGGATTCCTTTAGGTGATAGAGATGCCCCATGTGAAAAGGATTATATTCTGCTATAATTCCTACTATTTTCATTTATTTTAACAACTTCACTCTCAAACTATTTATTAATATCAAAATCCAAAATTAGAATAATTCAGTAAAACTAAATTGAATTAATATTTTACAAAAGATTTTATCTAATTAATATGTTATTTGACTTTACTTAAATGTCTTCTTTTTCTTAACTTTTTTATATATTTTTTCTTTTTCTAACTTTCTTTATTTATTTTTCTTTATCTTTACTTTCTTTATCTATTTATTTTTTCTTAACTTTCTTTATCTATTTTTTCTTTATCTTTACTTTTCTTTAGTCTCTTTTATATCTTGATTTTTCTCATTTAGCAAGTTATTAATCAAAAAGATTGCTGTAAAAACGATTAAAACCATTATAATCATTTTAGTAGAGAAAAACAAACAATAAAATCCATCCAACTTACTTACGATTGTCTCTTTGATCCAGACATCCATCATATTTCCCACCTGCACTAGATTTCTTTGAATGGCCAATTGACTCAAAAGCAACGCAATGCCCAAGGAGAATAAACCGTGAGTGACTTTGACCTTCAAATAGTAAAAGCTGCTGATCCCTACCCCCCTCATCATGCTGAGTGATTGCGCCATAATGGAAAGACCGCCAAAGGAAATAAGAAAGGAGCACAGGATGCATGTTGTAACAAAAGTAAGCCCTTCCGTGGTCGCTAAGCTGTTGCATCCTACAGTCATTTCAAAAATTCCCTTACCTAATGCCATCCATACAGGGGCAAGCCTGTCAAAGATTCCTGCATAAACGATAAAATCTGTCATCATGGTAAAAAGTACGATGTAACCACAAATAATTCCCAAGGATTTTAATGAGGAAAGGATGGAAAGGGTAAAAAGATCTAATATGCTCTCTTCTAACTTCATCACATGTTTTTCCTGAGGGTTATTTACTTTTGGATTATTAAATACTTTCTTATTTTTCCTGTCAAAGAATCCTTTTATGTCGCGGAGCATCCTATAAAAAATACCGTTGCAGATAGCGCCAAAATAATGGGAAACTGCAATTATTGCCCCGGCAATAGGAGAGGATAACATCCCTACCCCAACTGCACCCAACATAAAAAGGGGACCTGATGTACTGCAAAAGGTCAACATTTGCCTGGCCTCAGGCTTGGTAATTTGTCCGGCTCGACCCATATCCCCGATGAGCTTAGAGCCCATGGGGTATCCGGAAGTAATGCTGACGGTAAAGATAAATGCTGAAACCCCGGGTGCTCCGAAAATTTTACGAAAGGGCATTTCAAACACATCCCCTATAATGAAAGGGATACCTAACCTGGTCATAAAGTTTGTGCAAATAAAAAAAGGTAACAATGCAGGAAGAACAGAGCTTGCCCATAAAGAAACCCCTTTTTCGGCAGAACGTAAGGCTACCTCAGGAAAGAGGATCATTACGATACAGCCCAAACCGGCTAATAAGCCGGCAATCTTATAATGCAATTTATAATCAATTAAGTTACTCATATTTAACTATATGAGTTTACTTAGAAAAATATTCACACCCACTTTCATCTAAATAGTTAAAAACATTGTGCCTTACATAATAATTTCCTATTTAGTCATTTAGTAATTATACTAAATGCAGCAGAAAGCTATTTATTTCTTGTCTACTCCCGATCCATTTGAGCCTTATATACCATCTCTTTAATCTCATTGCGATTATCTGTAATAGTGGTATTGATTTGTTCAAATGTTCCTGAAATGTTATTGAACATGTCGTGAAAATACACGGCATTCAACTGCTCCATCTTATCCTGGAAATTAAATAAAATGCTATCTATGTAATCAAAAGCACCCATTTTCATGGATTTTATATTTTCCTCTGCAAGCTTTAGAATTTCTTCTGCTCTCTTTTTTGCCTTAATCGTTATATCATCATTTTCTATCAAAGCTTCTGCTTGCTGTTTGGCATCCTTTAAAACGTTTTCGTATTCCTTTTTTGCTTCATCTAAAATTCTCTGTCTTTCATCCTTGATCCACTGAGCTTGCTGAATTTCATCGGGTAGCTCAACTCTAATTTCCTTTACTATTTCCAGTATTTCATCTGCATCTACTAAAATTTTACCCGTGAGAGGGAATCCTGAGCTAGTATCGACGATTTCTTCAATTTCATCTAATAATTCTAAGACCTTCATATTTTATTTACCTCCACACTTATTCTTAACCTTCTGCTTCATACTTTCCAATACCACATCCGGCACCAATCCTTTGATTTCTCCATTTAGGCTAAAAACCTCTCGAACCATACTGGAGCTTACGAAGGAATAATCGGGACAGGTCATGAGAAAAATTGTCTCTACGCCTATATTGTAAAGTCTGGCATTCATCTGAGCCATCTGTATTTCGTATTCAAAATCCATAGTTGCCCTCAGACCTCGAACCACCACCTTTATTTGGTTTTGGTTCACATAATCAGCCAAAAGACCCGAAAAATAATCTACCTCAACATTGTCTAACTTTTCTGTAACCTGTTTAATCATTTCCATCTTTTCTTCTACGGAAAAAAAGGAGTTTTTGTTAGGATTCTCTATTATACCAATGACCAATTTATCATATAATTTAGCGGCTCTTTTTATCAGGTCATAATGCCCATTAGTAATGGGATCAAAAGAACCTGCATAAAGTGCTTTATTCATTTTTATCTTCTCCTTGCTGAAAAATGGAGATGGTTATAGTTCCGTAATGTTTTTGTTTCACCAGCTTCATTCCATAAAGAGAATCCGATATTTCTTCATTTCTGCTGTGCTCAATAACTATAAGCCCTTCTTCATCTAAACTTTTCAATTTTAAGATAATTTCCAATGCCTTTGAAGCCAATCCTTGGTTATATGGAGGATCCAAAAAAATCAAATTTACCTTTTCAGGTATTTTCTTTAAAGAAACCTCAAAATCATAACCGAGGAAAACAGCCTGTTCCATCACTTGACAATGACTGACATTTTCTTTTGCCAGGAAAAGGCTTGTCCTTGATTTATCGCAAAAATAACATCTTTTCGCCCCTCTGCTTATGGCTTCCAGACCCAGATTTCCTGTTCCCGTAAAGAGATCCACTACTACAGCATCCTGCAAATAAGGTGCAATCATGCTAAAAATAGCCTCCTTCACCTTATCCGTGGTAGGCCTTACATCCATGCCTTTTAAACACTGCAATCTCCTACCCTTTAACTGTCCTGCAATAATCCGCAATCAGTATCTCTCCCTTCGTACTATTTATTGTAACATAATCAGATGAAATAGCAACAAATAATTTTTTAGTACTAACCTTAAAAAAACATATACCCATCTATTTTAGAAAAGATGGGTATATGTTTTTAAGTTTAAAATTTTTTAGTAAGATAAATTCTTGGTTACTTTCTTAACTGTTCTTGACCAAGTTCAACTAATCTTTTAGTCATCTGACCACCAACGTTACCGTTTTGTTTAGAAGTCATATTTCCCTTGTCCTGATTGTCATAATCAGCGATTCCAAGTTCGTTAGCAACTTCTGTCTTCATTCTGTCTAATGCAGCTCTTGATCCTGCATCACTTGAGTTGTTTCTGTTTTTTTGTGTCATTTTAATTCACCTCCTACACGATAATATTTTGAGCCGACGGTAAATTAAATATTCTTAGAAAAGTTTTCATATGTTGGTTTAATTTTCTAATGTTGCTCTAACCCTTAAAATTTCAACACTTCTGTCAGAAAAAATCGGGGAAACAACTCTGAAAAATTACAAATTTGCTTTATCGCTATTGAATAATGATTGAATTTTTTCTTTTAAGTTCTGATTTTCTTCTCTCATAAGCTTAGGGTCATCCCCTAAAATTCGTTTCACTTCTTCTCCTGATTTCTTTAAAATATCCTTGTGTTTGGAAAAGTCCGCCAGCTTTAGCTCCGGAAGGCCATGTTGCCTGATTCCAAAAAATTCTCCCGGTCCTCTCAACTTCAAATCCTTTTCTGCAATCATCAATCCATCTCGGGTGGATGCAATTGCCTCAGCTCTTTCCTTTGCAATGTCCATATTCTCATCGGTTATTAATAAACAATAGGATTGCTCCATTCCTCTTCCAACACGACCCCGAAGCTGATGCAACTGAGCTAAACCAAATCTTTCAGAGTTTTCAATGACCATTACCGTTGCGTTTGGTACGTTAATTCCCACTTCAATCACTACAGTTGCAATGAGAATCTGAATCTTTCCATTATAATATTGTTCCATAATTTCATCTTTTTCCTGCTGTTTCATATTTCCATGCAGCATAGAAATGGAAAATTTCGGGTATTGTTTCATCAGCTCTTCCAAAAGACTTGTGACGGAACGAGCACTGATTTCTTCAGAATCTTCTATTAAGGGAGCCACTACATAAACTTGTCTTCCTTTTTTCACTTCTTTTTCCACAAACTCATAGGCCATATTCCTATTTTTCAGATTGATACTTTTTGTAATGATCTCTTGCCTTCCGGGAGGTAATTCATCAATGTAAGAAATGTCTAAATCACCGTATAATATCACGGCTAAGGTTCGAGGAATAGGTGTGGCCGTCATGACCAAAATTTCCGGATTTTTTCCTTTTGCCGACAAGGCGGCTCTTTGGGCTACTCCAAACCTATGCTGCTCATCTGTAACCACCAGCCCCAAATTGTCAAAAATCACAGAGGGTTGGATAACCGCATGTGTTCCCACCACCACTTGAACCTGTCCTGATTGAATCTGTTCAAGTACAGCGGCTCGTTCTTTGGCCTTTAATGTTCCCGAAAGAAACCCTGTTTCGATGCCAAAGGGTTTTAGTTGTTCATAAATCTGCTGGAAATGTTGTCTGGCCAAAATTTCTGTAGGTGCCATGATAGCTGCTTGATATCCGTTTTTCACAGCCACGTAAATTGCGGCGATGGCAATGGCGGTTTTTCCCGAACCTACATCCCCTTGAATCAAACGATGCATTACGTTATGGGAAGCCATATCCCTCAAAATTTCATCAAAAACTCTGACTTGTCCCTTGGTGAAAGCAAAGGGAAAGGAGTCTAAAAGGGCTTTTATATCTACATCATGATGAAATGAAATCCCCTTCTCGCTCTGTTCGCTTCTAACTTTCAAGGACTGTAGACCACATTGCAATAAAAAGAATTCATCAAATATTAATCGATATTTTGATTCCTTAAGCTTCATCCCCGATTGAGGGAAATGTATATTTTCTAAAGCGTAAGCCAATGGGCAAAGCTTGTTTCGTTCTCTGGTGATAGTGGGAAGATAATCCACCACTGTGGAATGTAAGGGATACAGTTGTTTTTGCCAAGCCCGCAGATCTTTTTGGGTAATTCCAGCAGTTAACCCGTAAACAGGCAATATGCCATCCTCTCCCACTTTTTCAAATGCACTGATTTCTGGGTGAAGCATTTGAACTTTATCTAATTTTTTCGTAATGTTCCCGTAGAACACATACTCTATTTCTTTATTTAAAGTTTTTTCTAAATACCCGGCATTAAAAAAAACAACCTCCATAGCTCCTGTTACATCCTGAACCAAAAGCTTGATGGTTTGTTTTTTATTAAATTTATATTTGCCCTTAACCATAAGGAGAATCTTGCCTTTGATCAAAGCTTTTTCTCCGTCCTTCACTTGACTGATGGTGGTTATATTGCGCCAATCCTCATAGGTTCTGGGATAATAAAGTAGCAAATCTTCTAAGGTATGGATGTTTAATTTATGCAAATAAGATACCTTTTTTGCACCTACTCCCTTGATAGTTTCCATTGGATCCTGCAAGCTTATAACGTTCATCTCGTCTATCCCCTGACCTCTATATTTCTTTTGGAAATGTTTTTGGATATCATGCCTGTAACCATGATGGCAACACTGTTGACCTCAATATCAGTGTGATATTCCACTTGTCTTTTAATCTCTGCAATGAGGGTTTCCGTCACCATGCTAATGCTAGATCCAAATCGAATCACAACGTAAACTCGGATGTCCATGCTTTTCTCATCCTCATTCATGGTAATCTCAATATGGTTTTTTTCCTCCAGAAGTCCACCGATTCTGGCGATGGATCCTGTGACTTTTCCATTTTTATTGGAAAGCACCGCTTTACCTCCCAACTGATCCACCACTTCCACGATAATTTTACCGATTACGGTCTTTTCCATAGAGATGGAACCTTTGGAAGTCTTTATTTTATAAAACAATTGCACTCCTCCCTTGTTTTAGGACAGCTTGGCATACCGTTCCTGAATTGTGATTGAAATAATAGATGGTTTTTCCTTCTATAGTTACATTATATTTGTAGCATTCGTTTTGTCAGAAGATTTAAATTGGCTATATGCATTCATATATTTTTTTCCAGCCATTTTACTCTAGCTAATTAATTGTACCAAACTTCTTAGAAATATTAAAGATAAAGTTTTTCAAACTAATTTAAGAACTTATTTCTTTTCCTTTCATATAATAATAAGGGTGTTGATTATGAGGAGAATAAATGTATTAGGATTGATTTTGGCCATTGCCGGATCCATGATGATTATCAAAACAATTCCCTTGACCATCTGGTACATAATACTAGGTTTTTTGGTATGCAGTTTGATATGTTTTCAGGTCTTTACTAAATAAAGAGGATGAAAAGGAGGTGCGGATATGAAATGTAGAAAAAAATGTTGTGTCAGACCCGGTGAAGTAGAGCTTTTCGGTTTAGTTCTTCTCATCATTGGAATTGTAACCTTATGTGCATTTTTCCTGCCATCAAAAGTATGGGTTATTATCTTGGGAGGACTTATGATCTTCTGCGGATTTAAGTTGTTTACTTGTTAAAAACAATTGATTTAAAAGATAGTATTCAGCTAAATTAAAAAGCCCTCATGATTGATCATGAGAACTTTTACTTTTTTAAAATTTTATATTAAATAGCGCGGTTTATTTTATTAGTTCTGATACATCTGGTACAGATTTTCTTTCTTTTAACAGTACCGTTTTCTTCTGTTCTTACTGTTTGAATATTTACATTCCATTTCCTTCTGGTATGTCTGTTGGAATGGGAAACGTTATTTCCTGAAACCTGACCTTTGCCGCATATTTCGCATTTTCTTGACACTCGCCGCACCTCCTTTTATACTATTTTGTGTGTTATCAAATTATTTTCCTGTCTTTTGTTCGTATGGGCTCAACCTCCATACAAACACAACAATAGGAATTATACCATACCGCTTTAATGAAAAGCAACTTATTTTTTTATTAATTAATAAATTTTCTACATTCTATTTTTTACTTTATTTTCTTTATATAAACTATAATTCCACTATTTTCCTGCAAATTAAAGGTTCTTTTTCCGTCAAAACTAACCTGGCCACTAATAAAAAAATCATAGATAGTTTCTTCTTGCAGCAAATCAACCTTTAACAAACTGTGCTCATGACCTCTATTGATTACCACCAACACCGAGTAATCTTCACCATAACGGGAAAATGCAAAGTAATCCTCTCTGGATTCCATGGGTTCAAAAGTGAGTGATCCCAAATTTTTTATGGTTTTTCTGAACATTAATAGTCTTTTATAAAAGGAAAAGATTTCTTCGTTTCTTTTCTCAAATCGAAAGCATCCTCTATTTAAAGGATCCTTTCCACCCTCCATACCGATTTCATCCCCATAGTAAATGCAGGGAATCCCCGGCATAAATGCCCAGATCAGCAAGGCTAAAAACAACTTTTGTATAGCCTCACGATCTCCCGATACATGATGATGCTCTTTTAGCACCGTTAAGATTCTCGATGTATCATGAGTTCCCAGTATATTCATGGAAGAATAGAATGCAAATTCAGGGTAATTTTCCCATAGACTCTCCATAATTTGAGAAAACTCATATCCGGAAATATTGCCTGTTACAAAATTGATTATGGAATTTTTTAAGGGATAATTCATTACACTGTCAAGCTGTTTTCCTTGAAAATACCGGCGTCTTTGACCGTAAGCCACCTTGTTAGAAGCATCCTCCCAAACTTCGCCGATGATTGCCACATCCGGTTTCTCTTCTTTTACCACCATTCTTAATTCATCTAAAAAAATATCCGGCAATTCATCTGCCACATCCAAACGAAATCCCGAAGCTCCACATCTGAGCCAGTGCTTAATTACAGAGTCTTCACCTGTGAGAATGTATTCTCTGAAGGATTCTGTATGCTCATTGACGGAAGGTAAGGTGTCTATGCCCCACCAGGCTTCATATTTATGAGGGTATTCGATAAAATTATACCATTCAAAGTACTTGGCATCCCTACTCTGAAAAGCGCCCAATTCTTTGAATCTTCCTGTTTTATTAAAATAAATACTGTCGCTTCCGGTATGGTTAAACACTCCATCAAGGATAACTCTGATGCCCTTTTCCATGGCTTTTTCACAAAGCTCACGAAAGATTTCTTCATTCCCAAGGAGAGGATCTATGGTCATATAATTCCCCGTGTCATATCGATGATTGGAAAAAGCCTCAAAGATAGGATTTAAGTAAATGACCGTTACACCTAATGACTCCAGATAATCTAACCGTTCAATGATTCCCTGAAGGTTGCCTCCAAAGAAATCATTATTCCACACGATTCCGTTTTCATCGGGATGACCGTAGGGAGTGCCTCCCCAATCATCTCTCAAATAGTAAATCTTATTTTGCTCAGGAGGGGAGTACTTGGAGCTTTTGGCAAATCGATCAGGAAAAATTTGATACATCAAGCCATCCCTCATCCATTCCGGGCTTCCATAGACATCCTCTTCATAAACGGTCAACTGATAGGAACCCTTGGATTCGTCCGTGTCGTCCCAATAAAATATTTTAAATCCATAGAAAAAAAGACCGGGTATGGGGCTTGACCACTGAAACTCATATTCCTCCCAGTGATAATCCCCTTCCTCCATAAAGTGTTTGTTACCGCCGATCCATTGCTCATCCTGATTTTTAGCATCATTGGATATAACAAGATAAGCCTCTCTAGAAGGCTTATCTTTATCTCTGTTATGAATTCGGAATGTAATGGTGGTATTTACCTCCACTGCTCCAAATGGTGTTTTATTGCTACCATCACGACTATTATACTCAATCATTGATAGGCTCTATCTCCCAAATTCTATCTGCATACTCCTTCACTGCTCTATCAGCAGAGAAGATTCCTGCCTTTGCAATATTCACAAGAGACATATTTCCCCAACGGAATTTATCACCGTAAGCCTCCGTAACCCTCCTTTGAGCATCCTTATAGGAGTCAAAATCAGCTAATACGAAGAAGGTATCTGCCACTCCGTTTACCCCAGATGTAAGGGAATTGACAATATCACCAAAGCTTTCCCCGTCAATGCCCTCGGATAAAATATTTACAATGTTATTCAAGTTTTCATTTTCCTGACAATATACCCAAGGTCTGTAGGTTCCCGATTGAACCAGTTGCTCTACATCCTCTACCTTCATTCCAAAGAGGAATATATTCTCATCCCCTACTGCCTGATAAATCTCTACATTGGCACCATCCAGAGTTCCTATGGTAACAGCACCGTTGATCATCAGCTTCATGTTTCCTGTTCCTGAAGCTTCTTTCCCTGCCAGAGATATTTGCTCAGAAACATCTGCCCCGGGCATGATAATTTCAGAAAGAGATACAGAATAATTTTCTAAGAACACGATTTTTATTCTTCCCCGAACTATGGGATCCTTTTCCAAAGCATTGGACAACCTACAAGCCAAGGTAATAATTCTCTTGGCACTCTTATAACCTGCAGCAGCCTTGGCAGCAAAGATAAAGGTTCTGGGTATCATTTCCATATCGGGATTTTGTTTTAATTGATTATACAAATCCATTATATGGAATAAGTTTAATACTTGTCGCTTATATTCATGAAGTCTCTTTACCTGAACATCAAAGATGGAGTCTGGGTCTACGGATATGCCATTATTTTCTTTTATATAGTTTGCCAAACGGACTTTGTTTTCCCTCTTTATAATTGCCATTCTTTCCAGTACATCGTTATTGTCTCTGTATTGTAATAGTTTTTCCAATTGATCGGCGTCATTTCTATACCCTGTTCCAATGAGTTCATCTAACAATGTAGACAGCTTTGGATTGGCTTGGCATAGCCACCTTCTATATGCGATACCGTTTGTTACATTGGTAAACTTCTCAGGTGCCATCTCAGCAAAACCGGAAAAAAGCTTATCCTTGATAATACCGCTGTGTAATGAGGAAACTCCGTTGACCATATGAGAGGCCTCTACACAGAGGTTTGCCATTCTGATATTTCCTCCGCTGATAATGGACATGTCATTTCTCTTTGCCTCATCTCCGGGGAAAACTCTGGCAATTTCACCATTTAAGCGGCGATTAATTTCCACGATAATGGAATGAATCCTTGGTAAAAGTCTTGCAAAAAGATCTTCCGGCCATTTTTCCAAAGCCTCAGGCATAATGGTGTGATTGGTGTAGGATACAGTCTTTGTAACGATGTCCCATGCCTTATCCCATTCATAATCGTGATCGTCTATTAAGATTCTCATAAGCTCGGGTATGGACATAGTTGGATGGGTATCGTTGATGTGAATAGCCACCTTCTTATGAAAATTGTCTAAGCTTTTATATTTTGCCAAATGTTTCTTTACCATGGATTGCAAGGAAGCAGAGATAAAGAAATATTGTTGTGACATTCTGAGATTTTTACCCTCGGGGTGAGCATCCTCCGGATATAGGATCTTTGAAATAACCTCGGCTTGATGTCTTTCCGCCATGGAATCCTGATATTTGCCTTGGGCAAAGAGCTCCATATCTATACTTTGCAGAGAGGTGGATTTCCAAAGCCTCAGGTTATTAACCACGTCGCTGTCGTAGCCGGTGATCAATAAATCATAAGGGATACCCACAACCGTCTTATAGTTCTTATGAATAACTCTCATTCTACCATTTTGGTCCCAGATTTCTTCCAGTTTTCCACCAAAACGAACTTCTTCCTTCTCATCTTCTTTTTCGATGAGCCAAACATCCCCTAAGGTCAGCCAGCTATCCGGCTCTTCTATTTGCATACAATCTATGATTTTTTGTTTAAAAATTCCATATTCATAACATATAGATAGCCCTTGACCGGCCATACCTCTGCTGGAAATAGCGTCCAAATAGCAAGAAGCCAGTCTTCCCAATCCACCATTGCCTAAACCTGCATCCGGCTCCATTTGGCAAAGCTCATCGATATTTCCTCCCAAGGATTCAATGGCTTCCCGAACTTCGTTTTCCAGTCTCAGGTTAAAAATGTTATTTTTTAATGATGGTCCCGGTAAAAATTCCATGGAGAAATAATATACCTGCTTTTGGGTGTGACCCTTTGTAGCATCATGATAGTCCAGCCACATTTCCGACATGATATCTCGAATCACTAATACTGTAGCTTTATAAAGCTGTGTCTTTGTTGCAGAATATGGTTCTGCACCAAAATTTCTTAACATTCGATCGATCATCTTTGTAATTTTATCTGCTGAGTATTTCATAAACATGGCCTCCTATAATAAATCTTCATATAATTTTATGTATTCTAAAGTAGATTTTTTCCAAGAAAAATCTGTTTTAAAAGCATTTTGCATAATTTTATTCCAAAGGGGCTTATCCCAATAAAATCCTATGGCCCTCTTAATGGCACCCAACATATCATGGGCATTAACAGAACCAAAGGTAATGCCATTTCCTTTTTTGGTTTCAGGGTTAAATGGGAAAATACTGTCCTGCAATCCTCCTGTCTCCCGAATGATGGAAACGGTGCCGTATCTTGAGGCAATCATCTGTGCAAGACCACAAGGTTCGCTTAAGGACGGCATTAAAAATAAATCGGAGCCTGCATAAATTCTGTTGGCCAAATGGGCTGAAAATCCTGTAACGATGGCAAGCTTTCCGGGAAACTGTCTCATCTTGCTCCGAAAGAAATCCTCATAACGGGTATCCCCGCTGCCAAGTACTACCATTTGAATCTCTTCAGCCATAATATCATCAAAAACATTCATGACCAAATCGATTCCCTTATGATCCACCAGTCGTCCGATCATTCCAATCATAGGAATTTCTTCCTTTTCTTCCAAGCCCAACTCTCTTTGCAAAGCGGTTTTGTTTAATACCTTCTTTTCCGGAGAGGACTTTGAATATTTTACTGCCAGATTTTTGTCCTTACTTGGGTTAAACAGGTTTATATCAATACCGTTTAAAATTCCGTGGAGCTTATATTCATTTTCTTTAATAATACCTTCTAAACCTTTTCCGTAGTATGCATAGGTGAGTTCCTTTGCATAACTGGGACTTACGGTAGTCAAACAATCACAGGTGACAATAGCACCCTTCATATAATTGACATCCCCCTTGTAATCTAAAATGCCTCTGAATTTCTCGGGAATTCCTAATACATCCACCAGCATTTGACCTGAAAATCGCCCTTGATAAGCTATATTGTGAATGGTAAATACGCATTTTATTTTATCATAATATGGGTCTCCCGTATAAATGGTCTTCAGATATACTGATGCCAATGCAGTCTGCCAATCGCTACAATGAAGGATTTCAGGTTCAAAATCCAACTGTGGTAATACCTGTAGGCACGCCTTTGAAAAATATGCAAATCGCTCGCCGTCATCGTAGTATCCATAATAGTGGTCTCTACCAAAATACTGCTCATTATCTATAAAATAAAAGCTTACACCTTTATATTCCATTTGGAAGACTCCACAATACGCTTTTCGCCAAGCCAACTCTATAGTAAATTCCCCTAAGAGTGTCATTTTTTCCAAATATTTTTCTTTAATTTCTTTATAGAGGGGCAACATAACTCTGGCATCAATGCCATTCCTTACAAGCTCCCCCGGCAAACTACCCAATACATCGCCTAACCCTCCGCTTTTGGCAAAGGGACTGGCCTCCGTGGCAATAAAAAGTATATTCACCAAAACCTCCCTATACGATACTTAACTTTTCTATGACAACCGGATAAGTCTCATGACCTGCCAGCTGTCGGTTTTCTCTAACAATAACGTCTTTATCCAGTATTACATGATTTAAATTTACATTTCTCATGATTTCCGTATCTTGCATGATGATACTATTTTTTATTATACAGCCTTTCCCCACTTTAACACCTCTGGAGATAATACAGTTTTCAATGCTACCTTCTATGATGCAACCATCTGCAACGATGGAATTTTTCACACTGCATCCATCCAAATATTTTGCGGGCACACTGTCCTTCACCTTAGTGTATATAGGTTTCGTATATGCTCTTCGTCTCACCTGATCCTTAAGCAAGCTTAAATTGGCCTGCATGTACCCGGAAACGCTGCTGATTTCAAAGATATTTCCCTTATATTCATAACCTCTGATATTTAAATTAGATGCCAACCTTTGAATAATATCCTTTTCAAAATCATACCTTCCATAGGACATGGAATCTGCAACCAGGGATTCCAGTAAAGATTTTCTCATGACAAATAGGCTGATATCCCAAGGCTCCTGCTGATAAGATACATCATCGGTGTTTTGGTTAATCTCGTATACCCTTTCCTCACCATCCATCTTAAGGATATTGACCCCGGCAGGAATGACATTGCAGCCATTTAGGGATCGGGTATACACGGTGGTAATATCCGCATTCCTCTGAATGTGACTGTTTACCAATTCTTCCAAATCCATGTTGTAAATCACGCTGCTACCGGAAAGAATCACATAGTCTGCAAGGGATTTTTTGATAGAATGCATATTTCTGGATAAGGCTTCAATAGTGCCTCTATACACACCTGTCTCCGTACCTCCCGGAGTAGATAAGGGTGTCAGAACACGAAGCCCCCCTCTTTTTCTATTCAAATCCCATTCTCTTCCTGAGCCCAAATGGTCCACTAATGAATGAAAATTGTTCCTTGTAATAATAGAAATATCATAAATGCCTGAATTAACGAAGTTAGATAATACAAAATCAATAATTCTATACTTACCGGCAAAGGGTAAAGATGCCAATGTTCTGGTGGAAATCAATTCCCTGAGATTTTCTCTTTCCGAATAGGAAAAGATGATTCCTAATACTTTGTTCATTACATTTCACCTCCCTCAAGAATTAAATCGGTCTCTACCATGACCCCCATGGGGACTATTACCCCTTCACCAACAGTGATATCATGTCCTACCACGGTGATTTCCTTTGGTTGCCCTTCTAATCTTGGATTCTTGCTGTAACCGATTTTAGCTCTCTTTAAAATGACAGCATCCTCCGCAATAACGGCATACTCTACCACCGCTCCCTCTTTAATTGTAGTTCGAGGCATCACTACGGAATTGCTTACTACCGCCCCTGCTTCTATGGTAACTCCCGGGAAGATTATGCTATTTTCCACTTCCCCATCTATATAGCAGCCCTCAGAAATGGTTGAATTGGTAATTTTAGAATTTTCTCCGATGTATTGAGGAGGCAGCAAAAAGTTTCTAGAATAAATTTTCCAAGGTGGGTCGTTTAATTCTAAAGGAACCGATGGATTTAGCACATCCATATTGGCTTCCCAAAGGGATTCAACCGTCCCTACATCCTTCCAGTAACCCTTAAACTCATAGGCGTACATAGGTTCACCTGCATTTAACATGGTAGGAATAATGTTTTTTCCAAAGTCGTTATCAGAGTCTTTATCCTCTTCATCCTTTATTAAGTACTCACGAAGCTTATCCCATGTAAAGATATACACTCCCATGGATGCCAAATTGCTCTTTGGCTCTTTAGGCTTTTCTTCAAACTCATAAATTTTTAAATTTTCGTCTGCATTCATGATGCCGAACCTGGAAGCTTCTTCTAAAGGTACATTCAATACCGCAATAGTACAAGCTGCACCTTTCGCTTTATGATGATCCAACATAAGATCATAGTTCATTTTGTAAATATGATCCCCGGAAAGAATCAGTACATATTCAGGATCAAAGCTTTCAATAAAGTGCATATTTTGATAAATTGCGTTGGCAGTGCCCTTATACCATTCACCGGCCTTTCCCTTTACGTATGGGGGCAAAATTCTTACGCCTCCGAAAATCCTATCCAAATCCCAGGGCATACCGCTGCCGATGTAAGCATTCAGCTCTAGAGGTTGATACTGAGTGAGTACACCGATAGTATCGATGTCAGAGTTCACACAGTTGGAAAGGGGAAAGTCAATGATTCTGTATTTACCTCCAAAAGGAACCGCAGGCTTTGCAATATTGTGAGTAAGTACGCCAAGTCTGCTACCTTGTCCTCCTGCTAAG